>RFIQ01000077.1 GCA_003695565.1 Planctomycetota bacterium
ACTCCAACACCGCGATCTCGGTGGTGCGCCGCGCGAAACCAATGTCCAGCCGCGCGACTTGCATGACCACGAATACGCCGGCGACCGCCATCAACGGTGCGGCGATCCAGGCCCATTCCAATCGTCCAAGCATTCGGAAAACCATCCAATTCAACGGCACCAGACAGATCAGGTAGCCCACCAGCAGTTTGATGATCGTCTTGCGCGACGGCAATTCGACGCCGGCCGCTTTCCGCAGCGCTGCCAGTGCTTCCATCGACAGTCCCGAGTAATCGTTCCAGGCGGCCGCTCTGCCACCCCACTGCATCCCCTCGCCGCCTGGCGCCGCCGCATCGGGCAGATTCAACGCCGTGGCGGAGACCGGCACGAACGAATCGGGCGAGCTCGGCAGCGGTTCTCTATCGGGCACCCCGCGTTCCTCGTCTGTGAAATCGGGTGGCGTGTTGGCGTTCGACGCCTTGATCGCCTCTTGTATCGCCTGCCGAACGGAAATATCCGCTCGCATGACCTCCGTCTCGTCGCCGTCGCGCTGCCCCCTCATCCGGCCCCCGAGCTCCGCATCGCCAATGCCGCCGGTTGCGTCCGTCGGCGGAGTCGCCAAGGCGATTTGCGGCAGATCCCGCGACAAGATCCGCAAGTTGGAATGCAACCGCGCATCGTGTTCGGAGTCGGTAAAGGGGCGAGCCCAATATTGGGCCAGTTGATTCGACTCCGGATGACGCTTGAGCATCCGCGGATGTCGGCGGAGCAGTCCGGTAGACAGAAAATTGGAAAAATAAGGCCATTGATAGACCCGCGGATCGCGCAAGGGAAAGGAAGTCAGTACGATGCGGCCTCGACCGACTTGCGATTCAGCGACCAACCGGCCCGTATGAGGCAACCAATGACCGCGCTGCGACAATTCGAATCGCAACCCACCCATCGGTGCCCCCGTTACTTCGAGGGGAGACTCGGCCGGGTGGACCGAGAGATCCGGCACCATCCAGTATGCCGACAGCTCTTCGAAATCCGCTGTGGAAAGGTCGACCGAAGACGCCTTCGCGGCTGGTAAGTGCGGGCTCAGAAAACTGCTCTGCAGCCGCGACCAACTGCTAGGGCCGCTGATCAACAATTGGCCTCCCCAGTGCACCCAATCGAGCAGGGCGTTTTGCTGATCCACCGACAGGTCGTCCGGCGCCACGTCGTCCCACACGATAACAGCCGTGGCGGTCATCGACAGCATCGAATTGGGGAAGCGATACTTGCCCCCTTCCGGCAGGCACTTGATTACAAAGTAACTGCGCGTCCGCTCCGTCATGAGCAATTCGTCGCCTCGCCAGAATATCGCATCCCGTGACGTCAAGTACTCGTAACCGAGCGCCTGCGGCCCCATGGCGATCAACAGAAATTCATGGGCTTTCAACTCATTGGCTGGCTTCAAACTGGGACTTGTTTGGATCGGGGTCAGCAGCGGCCAATTGAGCAACTCGGTGCGAAATGTCAATCGCTTCGAGACCATGGAGAACGGATCTTCCTTGCTGCCGGAGAAAGGCACGAAGAACCGCAGCTCGACCGCTTTCGACTGTCCCTTGGGAAGACTGGTACGCCGCGCGTAATCGACGCGAAAATTCGTCCCAGGCAGAATCACTTGCTCCGGCCCCCGAGTGATGGAACCGACGGCCAAGACCTGCAAATCATCACGATTCGATTTGTAGATCTGCTGGGTTTCCATCCAATGCCCTCCCTTGGCATAGACCACTTGGGCATCGGCGTCCGGTGGCACCGAGACGAGTTCCTTTACCTCCAACGCCTCGGTTTGCCGCCGAGCCTGTTCCTCCAGCTCCTTCTTCGACAGCGTCTGGTCGCGGCGGCAACCGTCGCAACCGGCCAGGCATATCCAGAGCAGGACCAACAGCAATTGCCAATCGGCCGGCCGACCCGCCCCAGCGGTGGTGGGCGGCGGCACAGCGGCCGCCTGCAGCGAGGGCAGACGAATTTCCACCAGCGGGAGTCCCGGGATGTGCATGCGTTTCATAAGGCTGAATAGAAAAGATGAATTTCAACTAGCGACAAGCGGAAGAAGGACGACGGCAGCTCTCACGAATTCTGGAAACGTTCCTCTGCCACACTCTCCACGAAATTGATTATCCAGAATCTGAAGTCCATAATGCGGTCAAGGTACACGGGGCATCGGCACGGTGCGATGCCGGATGGACCGGACTCCCGCCGGCTGCTGCGAACGTTTTATTGTAACGTCTTCATTCCCGCCGAACCGTGGCTGGTGGCGCAGCGGATGGATGAAAGCCGCGGGTTTTCGATTCCGGGGGTACCTGGCATGACAAGCGTGAGGTGAGCCGGGCCGTAGCGAAGGGAGGGGCGAGCATGGTACGAATGCGAGTGCAAGCATTGCTGATCTGGATTGGGATCCTGAGCGGGTCGCTGTTGGGAGGAACCGAGGAGGGGGACGGGTTGCAGGCTGGAGCCGCCCGCGGCGATATCACACCCGAGCTGGGCGGCGAGATCATTGGCGGGTTTGTCCCGATTCCAGCCAGACACATCCACGATCCCTTACATGTCCGAGCGCTGGTGCTGGACGATGGCCAGCAGCGAATCGCCCTGGTGGTGTGCGATTTGCTGGGGTTGGACCGCCAGGTGAGCCAGGTGGCCCGAGAACGAATCGAGGCACAGGTGGAAATACCGGCCAGCCACGTCATGATCTCAGCCACGCACACGCACTCGGCCTGCAGCGCGCTGGGCCAGCGGCGATGGCGGTTGGACCAGCCGCTCGACGCGTACCAGCAGTTTGTGGCCCGCAGAATCGCCGATACCGTTCAATGCGCCACCAACAACCTCCGATCCGCCGAACTGGCATATGGGCAAGTCGACATACCAGAGCATGTGTTCAACCGGCGGTGGTTCATGAAACCGGGAACCGTGCCTCCCAACCCCTTCGGTGGGCAGGACCAAGTCAAGATGAACCCGCCAGCCGGCAGCCCAAACCTGGAACGCCCCGCCGGTCCAACCGATCCAACCGTTTCCTTCTTGTCAGTGCGCGGTACCGATGGACGGCCTGTCGGCATGCTGGCTGCGTACTCACTGCATTACGTGGGCGGCGTTCGCTCGGGAGATGTCTCTGCCGATTACTTCGCGGTTTTTTGCGAATCGATTGAACAGAGCCTAGGCCCGCCCCATCCGTTGCCGCCCGGCGAAGTCGATTTTGTGGCCATCATGGCTAACGGCACCAGCGGTGACATCAACAACATCGATTTTCGCGCGCCGCGTGGCAGACGAGCTCCTTACGAGCAGATGCATTTTGTCGGTACCGACGTGGCAAGAAAAGTGCTCGCCGTCATACCGGAACTCGAATACCGGCGGGACATCGCGGTGCGGGCCGTGTACCGCGAACCCGAAGTGCATTGGCGGCATCCCTCTCCCGATCTGGCCGCCTGGGCTGAGCGGACGCTGGCGGACGGCCCACAGCGCGAGCGGGACTTGAGCTACATCTATGCCCAGCGGGTGCGGGAAATGATGGAGTATCCTGAAACCACCACTGTTCCATTGCAAGTGCTACGCATCGGAGACGTCTGCATCGGCACAATGCCGGCAGAGGTGTTTTGCGAAATCGGTCTGGAGTGGCGGCGGCAGTGCCCGCAACAACCGGCCTTCATGATCGAATTGGCCCACGGTTACTTCGGCTATCTCCCAACCCCGCAGCAACACGCATTGGGCGGGTACGAGACGTGGTTGGGAACGAATCGGTTGGAAGTGCACGCCTCGGAGAAGCTGATGCAACAGCTTCTGGAGATGGCTACCGAAGTGGCCGCCCCGCAGGGCAAGCTGCAAGATGGACTTGAATGACCTGACGCCCCTTGCCCGTGAGCGGTGCAAACTGGACGCATCGCCTTTTGGCGCTGGGACGGGGCAAGGCAGGTGGGGAACCTGCATTAGAGGTCGCCGGGTCCCGCGTTAGTCCATGGATAAACCGGAGAGTTGGTGCTGTGTTGTTCCGTGATTTTGAACCTGGCGCCCGCGCGGATTACTAGTCCACACACGAGGCTTCAAGTTTGCTCTCAATCGGGGAGGCCATGTGACTGCTATGGCAACCATGCTATCGGATGCTGAGTACTTTTTAGCCGTGCTACTGGCGGCTTTTGCGTGCCTTAATTGTAAGGCAGTAGCGCACCTGAACGCGATCTTGGCGCGGCCTAAGACCAGAGGTGCTGGTCCGCTCGTCGGCGGGTTAGCTCTGATGCTAGAAGCGTTCTACAAAATGTCCGTTTGGCTGTCGATTCCTACTCTGGTGTTGGTTCTGCTGACTATTGCATTGCTGCGTGCACACGAACTGTTCCAAACGCTTTGTCATCCCAGTATGCGGTAAGGCTCGCAACTCGGTTTAGCTGGAATCCAATGCCGTTTGCCCTTTTTCGGTTGATGGCTAACGTGTAGTTGCCCGCGGAGGGAGCCATGATTACTGTTTACGTGTCGTTGTTATCGGAAGTGTGCGTCATAGTGCTTCTGGGCTTTAGTCTGCGATGGACAACCCAATTGGCAAGATGGAATTGCCGCGCTGTGAGGCTGTACTGTCGCATTGTAGCTGAGCATCTGGTTGTAGATAAGTCGATTCGTGAATCGCTTGTCGACGAGATTTGGATTCCTGATGAAAACGACGTACGGTTGGTTCTGTGGATTGTCATTTGCGCTGTGACATGCGACTGTTTCGCGCGTTGGTGGGTTGTAATGCTATGCCTTCAGCCATGAGATTCGACGGAGAGCTAGGGAACTGAATCGGTAGTTGGCGGACGGTTGAGGTAGGGGCCAAACCGGAGAGACGGGCGGCGAACGAAGGAAGGTTGGGAGGGGACTTGCCTCCATTCGTTCTAGCCAATTCCACCGTCTCCGTAGCCAAGGCTCTCCGAGTCGGGCCTTGCACCCTCTTCCACCTCCCGGCCGTATTGTCAACACACTGCTCTGCAATCGCTGTGCAGGGCGGGAGAGGTCGTCCGCGATCGGCAAAAATCGAGTCTCATGTTTCGTCATGCAAATTGCCCTGCAACCCGCGGGCGAAAGGGACCCACGTGGCTGGTGGGGATGGCATACGTGGCTTGCATC
>RFIQ01000078.1 GCA_003695565.1 Planctomycetota bacterium
TCCGCTGGCGGTGCGCCAGGCCGTCTCCGATGTATACGGTGCCAAAATCCCGCACTACTTCAAATACATTGCGGAGGGAGACGAAAACGCCGAACCGATGATCGAAGCGGTCGAGGAATCGACCGGGGCGCTGCCCAGTTTCACCGTCAACATCCCTGCCGGGACGGGAGATTGGTTCGGTGGTTGGGACGGCGCGGGAAAACCCGATCCGGATCGCTACGCCACGCCCCAGGCCGATGCAGGAAGGATGGTCGAGTTGATCGAATCGCGACGGCCGGCCATCATGTTGTGCCACTGGCCGGGCATGTATTGCAATGGCACCAAGGTCGGGTTCCGTGCCTTTCAGCGCGTGGTGCAGTCGATCCACGCTCGGTTTGGCGAACAAACGCGGTGGATGAAGCTCAGCGAGATCGCGCGCTACTGGGCCGCTCGCCGTTGGACGCGGATCTCTGTTGGGGGACAGCCGAATGCCGCCGGTCAGAGAGCGCCTGAGGGATCTGGTCGGTCCGTACTGGTCACCTTCGATGCGCCGCTTGAATGCCCCAGTTTCACGGTGCGCATCGCTGGGGATTGGTCGCGATGGTTCTGGACCACTGGCGACGGGCAGGGGCAGGAATTGCGCAAAGTCTCCTCGTCGGCGTCGTTGCAGGCGGGGAGCTGGTGGCAGGATGCCGACTCCGCAGTCGTTTGTGTCGATCTGCAGCTGGGACGCTCCCAATTGCGCGGGACGTGATGCGGCCAGGTGCGGAACGACGGGTTTTCCGGATGTTTTGGCGGGTAACTCCCTCGGGAACCAGATCAAGGTTGCCGCAGCAAACCGAGGTTCTTGTGGGGGAGTTTTCAAGGGAACGGAAGTCTGGGGCCACGGGTTCAACGGACGGGATACGTCTGTTGATGGATTCGAGACCTAGCGTTGCAAACGAATCCGGCGGAGGTTTCTCAGGACTTTCTGGTTGCTCTGTGTGGTTGTTCTTCGAGGAGTGTGATCGTGAACGGAAAGACGCATGTCGGTCTGGCACTGTTGGTGTGGTGCCTGGTGCATACAAGCACACTTGCGGAAACGAACGTACAAGCGGATGTGGTCTACGGACACAAGGCCGGTATGGCGCTGACGTTTGACGTTTTGCAACCCGATGAACCTAACGGTTCCGGAGTCTTGTTCATCGTCAGCGGAGGGTGGGTGTCGCGATGGATGCCGCCGGAGCAAGAGATCGCATTCCTGCGACCATTGCTGGACAGGGGCTACACTGTGTTCGCGGTGCGGCACGGTAGCAGCCCCAAGTTTGTCATCCCAGAGATCGTGCCAGACGTGCGCCGCGCGGTGCGATTCATTCGACTGCACGCGAATGACTGGGGCGTCGATCCGAACCACCTGGCGGCCAGCGGCTGGAGCGCCGGAGGGCACCTGGCACTGATGCTCGGCACGACCGGCGATGACGGGGATCCCGACAGTCGCGACCCGGTGGAACGCACCAGCAGTCGAGTGCAAGCTGTGGTGGCCTATTTTCCACCCACTGATTTGCGCCCCTACGTGTCGGACGATGAGTTTCCCACGCGTTTCCCCGCATTGAAGTTCGATGTGGAGCGGGCCGCCGAGTTCTCACCGTTGCTGCAAGTCTCCTCCGATGACGCCCCGGCCCTGCTCATCCACGGCGATCAGGATACGTTGGTCCCTCTGTGGCACAGTCAGAAGATGGCCGAGGCACTCCGTGGGGTTGGAGTCGAAACCCGGTTGATCGTAATCGAGGGGGCGGGGCACGGTTTCACTGGTGACGCTGCCGATCGGGCAGTCGCCGCTTGGTTGGAATGGTTGGACTCGCACTTGACCGCTCGCGCGGCCAAACCACAAACCGCCGCACCCTGATAATCCCTTCCGGCGGAAGGGATCCACGGCGGCTGGGGATCGCAGTGCGTCAGTCGAAACAATGGCGTGCGCCATGAACTGGCAGGTGGCTTGCATCCGCCGGATGCAAGTTTTCAAAAGCGGCTGATGCCACTCATAGAGACAATCGGACGAAAGGCGTTGATTGCATCGGCTGTTGGGCAATTGCGTGACCATTTGGATGAGATGCAGCCCGTCGTGGAGCCGCGGTTCAAGTTTGGCACTTTCCAGGAATCCCTTCCGGCGGAAGGGATCCACGGCGGCAGGTTGTTCGAGCGAGGCTCTCGACGCACGAGATTGGTCACGATTCGGTCTGGCAAGCGAAACGTTGTTTGGTTTCGGCCAAAACGCGGTAGCAATCGGGCAAATCGAAGATGCTCAGCACCCCCGGGATGAAACTCGACAGGGGCCATTGGTAGACGGGAGTTTGAGCGATGCGGGTGAAGGACTCGGGCGCTTCGCTCATCTCTACGGTGACGATGGAGGGATCGAGCAAGGCGGCCAACGTGGCTGGGATGGAGCCCCAGCCGCGCGCGGTGAGGTGGATCTGCGGATGCCCTACCGATCGCAAGAACTGAGCCACTCGGAGGATGTCCCAAGTGCGTTGAGCAACGATCGAGCGCCCCAGCATCAAACCGTGAGCGGCGTAGAAGTAATCGTTGCCATAGGGAGTGTAATAGGTCGAGCTGCCACCGCAGGTGTCGGGGCGCGATTCGCCGATGCCACGAACGTCGCAGGTATATCGATGCTCCACGCCTACAGGAAAACAATTGTCAGCATCTCGTCGCAATTCTTCGTAGGCCGATGCCCCCGCGACGTAGAGCGCGGCGGGATTTCCATGACCCACCGGCCGCGAGTAGTGGCGCTCGGAAAAAATCCCGTAGACGACCGCATGGATCCCCGGTTCGGTTTGCACTGCGTAGGGCGTCGCCTGGAACGTCGATCGGGCGGCGATGGAGAAAGGGCGCAGGATGCGATAGGTGGGTGCGGTGGCCGGCAATTGAGGCACTTTTAACAATCGCCGCACCTGAGATACCAATTCGTCGGCGCCAAGCGGTTTCCGCTCGCTGGCGAGCCGGGCAGCTCGCTGGCTGGTAAAGTCGAACACGGTCTTCGATCCCAGCGATTTGACCTGGCCGCCGGGTGTGCAGCGCAGTGTTTGGTCATCCTCCAGCGTCAGTTCGGGTTCGGTACGGCTGGCGCTGCGCCCCGTGGCTCGGTTGAACCAACCATACATGGCTTCCCGGTTTTCTCGTGAATAACCGTGGCCGCCCGGCCCGATGAACAGATCGA
>RFIQ01000079.1 GCA_003695565.1 Planctomycetota bacterium
GGCCACCACCTCGTTGGCCACCATCTTGATTCCCAGCAAGCGGCCAGCCTCCAGAGTCTCCGCCGAGTCGATCCCCAGCAACCAGGCCAGAGGAGCGAAGGCGTATGACAGGATGCCAGTGAACGTCAACAGCGGACGGCCGGCATCATCCACCAGACCGAACCAGGTGCCTACCCAACCGACCAGGAAATCTGCCATGGCCAGCAATGCCAGAAAGGCGATCAGCATGGCGGCGATATTCAGCGCCAGCTTCATGCCATCGGTTGCCCCCTGAGCTGCAGCGCCGATCAAATTCGGTGCCCGCTGTTCGTCGCCCAGCCGCAATGACTGGTCGGGCTGGTAATCCCGCGCCTCCGGTTCCATCACCTTGGCGATCACCAATGCGGCTGGCCCGGAAATCACGCTGGCCGTGATCAAATCCCCCAAGTAGGCACCGGCTTTGGCGTAGACGACCAACAGACTGCCCGTCACGGTAGCAAAACCACCGACCATCAAGGCATTCAGCTCACTGCGGCTGAGGCGATCCAAGTAGGGGCGAATCACCAGAGGGGCTTCCGTGTGTCCCACAAAGATGTTCGCGGCCGCGGCCAATGTTTCCGGACCACTGGTCCCCAACGTGCGCTGCATCACCACGGCGACCGCCTTGACAATAACTTGCATGATGCCCAAGTAGTACAACACCGCCATCAGACTGGAAAAGACGATGACGGTCGGCAACACACCGAAGGCGAATGGCAACAGGAAGAAGTCCTGGTTCTGCCCCACCGACTCTGCGGCCGAATCGGAAATGCCGAAGACGAATCGGCTACCGGCCAGCACGAAAGTCTGAAATCCTTCAACGGCCCGGTTGGCCGCTTCGAAGAAAGCCCTGCCCTGGGGCGTCAACAGCACCAACGCAGCCAGGACGAATTGCAAGATCAGGCCACCGAATACGACTCGCCAAGGAAACCGCCGCCGATCGGAACTCAGCAGCCAGGCCAGCCCGATAAAGACCACCAATCCCAGCAACGCGATTCCCTTGGGCAAGATGGGGCCATTCATCGCCGTCGCACCGCCAAAACGAGGGGAGGGAGTCTATCCGACCTGCAACTGCGCTTCCGCGTGCCGAATCGCATCGCGAATATTCAAACCGCCGGCCGACTCTAGCCTGGCGTTCTCCTGCAACCACGATTCGACGGCTCGTTCGGCTGCGATCACCGTGCTGTGTCGGCGCGAACCGAAATACTGACCGATCTCCTTGTAGGCAGCCGGTGTATACTTCCGCGCCAAGAACATCGCCACCATGCGAGGTTGGCTGACGCGCCGCGTGCGCGCCTTGGTCTTCAGGCTGCTGGGCTCCAAGCCGAACACGCTGCACACCGCGCGTTCGATATCACGTATCTGTACAACCGGTTGCACCGCCTGCACCAGGTCGCTGACGGCATTCCAGCATTGGTCCCAGGTCAATTCTTGGGGAGACAATCGATGCAAAGCGATCAAACGCTTGGCAATGCCCGTTAGCACGCGCCCATCGCCAGTGGCTCGTTCGGCCAAGGCTTCGCAGACCGCGTCGGGGAGCGAGACTCCGGCTTCCTGCAACTGCCTTCGCAGCGCCTTGGTGCGAGCCTCCCGGTCCAAAGGCATCAGCGGAGCCGTTAGCCCACCCTGGATGCGACTGACCAGTTGCTTGCCCATCCCCTGCAGATCCTGCAGTGGCCGATCGGCAGTCAACACAACCTGCTTTCCTCGACGCAACAGATTGTCCAGCGTGTAACGAAACTCGTTCAACGTCGAACGTTTACCTAACAAGAACTGAATATCCTCGATCACCAGCGCGTCGACGTTGCGGTACTTGTCGCGAAACATCGGCAGTTCGCGGCCCCGCAAGGCCGACATAAAGTCATTGGTGAATTGCTCGCTGGTCACCAGCGGGACGCGGCGGAAACCCGTAGTGCGACGCAATTGATTCGCCATCGCAGTGGCCAGCAACGATTTGCCGCAACCGCTTGGGCCGAAAAATAAGACGGGACTGTATTTCCCAGGCTCGGTCACCGCCAGTTTTGCGGTCGACCAGGCCAATTGATTCGATTCGCTCACGATAAAAGCCGGTTCAGCAGGTGGCTGGGATGTCGGGCAGGGTCCGCTTCCCCCCGGGTTGGTTGGCCCGGAGCGCGGGGCGGCAGTGCCCTTTATACTCGGCTCAGCACCAGAACGACAATTCGCCTTTCCCACATTTTCCACCCCCTCTGATAGGGGAATTCCGAGATCAGGCTCCCGTGTGTGCAGGGAAGTGGTCGAGTCGGTTTCTAGGGGCACTTGCGGGGACGCCCCCGCCGACTTCCTTCGCCCCGTGGTTTCCCTTGTACCGGCAGGTTTTCCATCCGGCTGCGTCCCGGGAGGATCCTTGACGGTCGGCGTCCCAGGGCCACGGTGGGCGGGGGATTTCGAGGACAGGTGGGTCGCACTGGAACCGCCTACGAAGTCAACTTGGACGTCTCGACCGCACCACTGTCGGGCGGCCTGCGCCACCTCCTCGTGCAGCGTCTGTGCGGCAAGCTGAGCCGCGAACGAGGACGAGAAGACCAACCGTAGGCTATCCCCCCTCCATTGCCAGGTCGCTTGATCCCCCAACCAGAGTTCGAATCGTTCCTGTCCAACGGCATCCATGATTGCCGATCGCAAGTCGATGGCGACGTCCTTTTCGCTCAAGTCCACGTCGTGTGCCATGCTCCTCGCGAGCTCCTATCGCAGCGGACGCCGCTTTCTTGCGGCTCTTCTTTCCAATCTCTGACGCCCGCGGCAAACCATGCCGCGTACTTCCTCAACGTTCTACGGCGGATGAGCGGTGCCAAGAAACTCCGTGCGAACGTTGTCGTCGTCCGCCGCCAGATGATCGGAAACAGGGCTCCGAGCCGGGACGAAAAACTACCCAGGCCGACCGAAACCGATCCTCCTCAGCGGCGGAGCGGTGATTGTAGGATTGCTAGCAAACGTGTCAAACTGATTATCAAGTCCGATCGGGGAGCCGCCGGAGATTTTCCGGTTTTGTTGCGTGAGAACTAGAAGAAATCGCATACTTCCTCACCGCAAGAATCTCGCCGGCGGTCGAGCGCGCGTCGCCGTTGAGCGTTGACAACCTGTCGATTGCGCTAGAGTTTGCAAAGGTTGCTGTTGGTGCCCCGTGCGCGCAACTGGCCGACGCATCGCAGGTTCGGTCAGCCGGCGTGGAGTTTCCCGAGTTCCGGACGCGTCCGGCAACTCGTTTCTGGTATCATCAGCAATTGCCCTGAGTTCCTAGTTTTTCCCGAAAAGAACAAGCCTTGGTGTTCCTATGCCTGTTCCAGCCGCTGATTTGATCGAACGCTTGGGCCCTCCGCCCAGCATCGTATGCGAGGACTGGATGTTGCAAATCGAATCGATGGTTGCCACTCTGCGAGAACAGGATGGGCCGCGCCGCGATGACGGCAGTCATGGCCTGTTGGATTCGACGGCATCGGCGGAAGCGTCAAGCTCCCAACGGCACCGAGTGGGCCCGGCTGTCGCTGGTCCATCGGATCAAGGCTCCGAGGAGCGAACGAACAGTGCGGCGGCAGACGCCGGAGGAGAAGTTAGCCTCACGGAACCCGATCGATTGAGCAAGCATCTGCATTGGACTGACTTCGAAGTCTTGGAGGACGGTCGCTTGCGACTACTGGTGCGACCGACCGCCGCCGAAAGCTTTGACAGTATCCTACAACAACTGCAGAAGTGGCTTCAGAGCGGCCCCGCCGGTGGAAGCGGAATGCCAGCCGCTTTCGGCTCCGCCGCAGATGAACAACATTCTGCGCCTGAGCCCGCGTCGCAGCGCCACGCAGATGCGGCTGATCATGATCGCAGCACTCCGACCGGCGGCAACATGAGGAGACGCGCTGAGTCATCATTTCCCCGAGCCAGTCGCGCGGCCGCCGGACGTATCGCTGCCTCGGACTCGGCGATCGAAGCGCAGCATCGCCAGGGAAGTCCCTGGCGTTTGTCGACTGGGGCGTTGGGAGTGCTAGGGGGTGGCGGGGCACTGGCCTTGTTGCTGGCGTTCGCTTTCTGGCCAGGGGAAACGTCGGCACCGCACCGCATCGCCCAAGAGCGGTCGGCAGTACTGACCGAACCGGAACAAATGCGTCCGGCTCCACCACTCAACGGTCTGGAGCAGCGTAGCGAACCCAGCATCCCTGCATCCCTTTCCGAGCAAGCGACGGCAACCGGAGCGGAGGAACTGTTGACTTTGGATCTCGATGACTTGCACGCGTCTTCGAGCACACCGGCACCGTCGGACCTGTTAGGCTCGGTGCTGCCGCCTTCTGAGA
>RFIQ01000080.1 GCA_003695565.1 Planctomycetota bacterium
CGGGACTGCCAAACATCACCCCGACCTTCTCGCGGATCTGGTTGATGAAGATGACGACCGTCTTGCTCTTGGCGATCGCGCCAGTCAATTTCCGCATCGACTGGCTCATCAGCCGGGCCTGCAAGCCGACGTGGGACTGGCCGATCTCGCCATCGAGCTCTTGTTTGGGGACCAGGGCAGCCACCGAGTCAACGACGATCACGTCGACGGCGTTGCTCTTGACCAGGTGTTCGCAGATTTGCATGGCTTCCTCGCCACAACTGGGTTGCGACACCAGGAGCGTGTCGAGTTCCACGCCGAGCTTCTTAGCCCAGCTTGGATCGAAGGCGTGTTCGGCGTCGATGATGGCGGCGATCCCGCCCGCCTTCTGCGCTTCGGCGCAGATGTGCAATGCCAATGTCGTCTTCCCGCTGGACTCCGGCCCGAAAACTTCGATGATCCTGCCGCGGGGGACGCCCATTCCCCCCAACGCCATGTCGAGCGACAGGCTGCCGGTGGGGATTCCAGCGATCTTCAGTTTGGCTTCGCCCCCCAGGGGCATGATCGAACCTTCGCCGAACTGCTTTTCGATCTGTTCGAGCGTGGTCCGCAGTCCGGGCTCCCGTTTGTAAATCGTCTCCAGTCCCTCGGGGGCTGGGGGGGCCTTCTTCGACGCCGTGGAATTTTTTTTCTTGGCCATGGTAGTTCTCGTGGCGGTAGCCATTGGATTTCGCTCCGTACTCGCGGGATTCTCATCGGCGGTGGCGGTACGCAGCGGGAGCCGGCTGCCGCACCCGGAATCACATCGGTGCCTGTGGCAACAAGACGCCGAGGCAAGCGGGGGCAGCCTTACCCGCCGATCGTACCGCATCCGCACCGGACTGGCAACTAATCGGTGTGGTCTGGTCGGCGATCCAAGCTGCGGGGCCTGATCGCTACGTCCCACACCCATATAGTCGCCGTACGTGGGACACCTTTGGTCTGTAGGACGCCCGCTACGGCCGAGAACTTACAGAAAATTGGCAGAAAACCTCTTTTGAGCGATCTCTCGTAAGTGCAGAGAGGAGAGAGGTCTGTCCAGCACCAACCTAAGAGGTGCTAACCTATGAGGTTGCTGCAGTGTCTTCGACGGTCTGCTCGGCCGGCGCTTCGGTTGGTTCCGAACTCGCGCTGGCTGCGGGGGCGACCGGCGACGTGGGGCGGCGGCGACGGCTCTTGAGTCGTTCCAAAGCCTGCTTTTGCTGCTCCAAATGGCTGCCGTTGGGGCCGTACTTCTTGATCAGAACAGCCGCTTTCTCAGTGGGTTGCGCACCGACGCCCAGCCAATATTGAATGCGATCCGCGTTGAGGATGGCCCGCGCATCTGTCTCGGGGACCATGGGGTCGTAGTAGCCGAGTTCCTCGATGACCTTGCCATCGCGGGGGCTGCGAGCGTCGACAGCACACAGGCGGAAAAACGGACGATGTTTGCGACCCATTCGCTTCAAACGGATTCGGACTGCCACGCACTAGACTCCTGATCAAAAACAACTTGTGTACGATAGTGGATTGGGCGACTGAAGTATCGGCGGCGCGATGCTGGCGCGCAGAGACCTATTTTTTCTTTCTTTTCAACTTACGCAACATCTTTTCGCGTTCTTTTCTCATCTTTTCCCGTTCTTTGGGCGAAAGGCGCTTGCCTGTCCCCTTCTTCACCTTCATGCTGCTCATCGAAGGATCGGCGGCCATGGCCTGCTGCATTTGCTGCATCATGGCCATGCGGTCTCGCATCCCCCCACCAGCGGCCATCTGCATCATGGGGCCGATCACCTGAAACTGCTTGACCAGGCCGGAGACCATCGAGGGGGCGACCCCTGCACCGCGGGCGATCCGGTTCCGCCGGGGGGCATCGATGATCTTGGGGTTTCGCCGCTCTTCCTTGGTCATCGAGTCGATGATTCCCAGCATGGTGCGGATTTCGCCGTCCGCGTCGGCGCCCTGGAGCATCTGTTTCAAATCGCCCATTCCGGGCATCAAGCCGATCATTTTTTGCATTAAGCCGGGCTTGGCGACCTTTTCCAGCAAACCGCGAAAGTCTTCCAGGGTGAATTGACCCGATGCCAGCCGGCTCTCCAGTTTCTCCCGTTCTTTCTCGTCGATCATCCGGTGGGCTTCTTGAGCCACCGCCACGATGTCCCCCAATTCCAGGATGCGGCCGGCCATGCCCTCCGGGCGGAACGGTTCGAGCGCATCGAGGTGCTCGCCAGTTCCGATGAACTTGATGGGCACTTGCGTTACGTGTTTGACCGATAGCAACGCACCGCCGCGGGCGTCACCATCGAGCTTGGTGAGGATTGCTCCGTCGAGCTCCAGGGCCTTGTTGAAGGCATCGGCGCTGTTGACTGCGTCCTGACCGGTCATGCCGTCAACGACCAGATAGACTTGGTCGGGGTGGACGCGGCGATCGATTTCCTTGAGCTGCTGCATCAATTCTTCGTCGATCGCCAATCGCCCGGCCGTATCGAGGATCACGACATCGGCGTGTTGCGCTTTGGCTTGGGCCACCCCGTTCTGGCAAACTTTCACCGGGTCGGTTTCCCCCGGTTCGCTGTAGACTGGCACGTCGATTTGTTTGCCCAGCGTGTGCAATTGCTCGATCGCCGCCGGTCGCTGGAGGTCGGCGGCTACTAGGAACGGTTGCACCTTTTGCTGTTTCAGGAGCAACGCCAGCTTGCCGCAGGTGGTCGTTTTTCCTGAACCCTGCAGGCCGCACAGCATGATTTTGGTGACATCCCCTTTTCTGACCGGGATGGTGGCGTCGACGGGGCCGAGGATATTGATGAGTTCTTCGTGTACGATCCGCACCAGTTCTTCGTGCGGCTTGAGCGACCCGAGGACTTTCTGTCCCAACGCCTTTTCCGAGACGCGCTGCATGAAGTCCTGGACGACCGAATAGCTGACATCGGCTTCCAGCAGCGCTTGCTCGACCATCTCGAGGCCCTGGCGCATATTGGCTTCGGTCAACTTGCCTTTGCCGCGCAGAGTCTTGAATGCGGATTGCAGGCCTTCGGACAGTGATTCAAACATCGACCAATGATTCCTGTAGCTGTTTGCTGGCTGCCCCCCTGGGGGCTGGACTGCCACATTCTAAGGCCCTTGCGGCAAATCTGGCAATGACGCCCGGTGGCCACCGACGGCCGTCCTCTCGATAGCCAGGAGTGGAACGAGACAGCGTGCAGCGGTGGAGGTGGTGGGCGTTGCACTGACAGGGCCAGCGCGACGGTGCCCGCCGGGATGCAACGAACCCCAGCCCGGCCACGTCAGGTAACACGCGGGGTGGACTGCGTTAGAATCGATTCTCGACCAGGCCGGCGGGGCGCCAGCGGAAAACGCAAACGACAACAAGGGACCCGAACAGGAGTGGAAGCGCGATGGCCATGCAGGGCAAGCAATGGATCGGCGGCGAGTGGCAGGCGGGGGAGGGGGCCGAGGGGGAATCCCGCTCTCCCAGCGACGGGGGCGTGGTGTGGATGGGGCGCTGGGCCTCGGTCGAGCAGGCCCGGGAAGCGGTCGAGGCGGCGCGAAATGCCTGGCCGGCGTGGGCGGAGACGCGGCTGGATGATCGCATGCAAGCCTGCCGCAATTACGCAGCGTATTTGCAGGAGCACGCCGACGAGCTAGCGCATTGGATTGCTACGGAGAATGGAAAGCCGTTGTGGGAAGCGCGCTCAGAGGTAGCTACCTGCGTGGCGAAAGTCGATGCGTCGATCGACGCGCTATTAGAGCGGCGGTGGACGACGACCCAGGAGATGGATGCATTTCTGGCGGTGACGCGGTATCGACCATTGGGCGTGATGTTCGTCCTGGGACCCTACAATTTTCCGGCCCACATTCCCGGCGGGCATTTCATACCGGCGCTTTTGGCCGGCAACACCGTGGTGTTCAAGCCGAGCGAACAAACGCCAGCGGTCGGGCAATGGATCGCTCAGGCGTGGGAACAGGTGGGGTTGCCTGCAGGTGTTTTCAATCTGGTGCACGGTGCGGCTGAAGTGGGTGCGGTGGCTACCGATCATGATGGCGTCGACGGCGTGTTGTTCACTGGCAGCTACCGCGTCGGCGCGGAATTGCACCGGAGGTTGGCGGGTCGCCCGGAGAAGATGCTGGCGCTGGAAATGGGGGGCAACAATCCCCTGGTCGTCCATTCGGTTTCCGATGTGGCAGGGGCTGCAGTGACCGTGATCCTGTCCGCTTACTTGACCTCGGGCCAACGTTGCACGTGTGCCCGGCGGTTGATCGTGGTTGGCCAGGCATTGCACGATCGCCTGGTCGAGCAGTTGGTGGAGAAGATTCCGCGCTTGCGGGTGGGATTGTCGCTGGACGACCCGCCCGTGTTCATGGGGCCATTGATCCATGACCGGGCGGCTGCTGCGATGGAGGCAGCCCAGCGAGGACTGATCGAAGCGGGGGCGCGGCCACTGGTCGAATTGCGGCGGGACGAGCGGTCGCCGGCGCTGGTGCACCCCGGTTTGATCGCAGTCGATCGCTCCGAGCAGATCGAGGACTGCGAGCACTTCGGGCCCTTGTTGACCGTGCAATGCGTGCCCGATCTGGAGGCCGCCATCGCTGCAGCCAATGCCACGCAATACGGATTGTCCGCCGGTTTTCTGGGAGACGATGTGCACGATTTTCACTATTTCTTGCATCGGATTCGAGCTGGGGTCGTCAATTGGAACCGGCAGACCACCGGGGCCAGCGGCCGGTTGCCGTTCGGCGGTGTGGGGCGCAGCGGCAATCATCGGCCCAGCGGTTATTTCGCTTGCGACTACTGTTCCTACCCCGTAGCGTCGCTGGAGAGCCATCAATTGATCGACGCAGCCCGGAAGATGCCGGGTATGGAGTGGTGATGGCGATGTGGGTGGAAGCGAATATCGATGGGTTGGTGGGGCCGTCGCACCATTACGGCGGATTGGGAGTCGGCAATGTGGCCTCGTTGGAGCACGAGGGATTGCCCAGCCACCCGCGGCAGGCCGCGCTGCAAGGGTTGCGGAAAATGCAGTTGGTGGCCGAGCTGGGGGTGCCGCAGTGGGTGTGGTTGCCACCGGTTCGCCCGCGGTGGGAAATGCTCGACCGACTGGGTTTTCACGGTTCGATCGGCCAGCGGCTGGCCAGGGCGTTGCAGGAGCAGCCGCGGGCCCTGTCGGCGGCGTTCAGCAGCGCGTTCATGTGGACCGCCAATGCCGCGACCGTGGCGCCGGCGTGTGACTGTCGGGACGCCCGGCATCACTTCACTCCGGCGAATTTAATTGCATCCTGGCACCGCGGCTGGGAGGCGGAGGAACGACAGGCGGACTTGAGACGCTTCTTTGGGTCGGGTCCCTGCGTGGTGCACGATGCCTTGCCGCCGCTGGGGCCACTTCGCGACGAAGGGGCCGCCAACCACATGCGGTTGAGCGATGATTCCGGCTGCGTGGGGTTGCACATTTTCGTCTATGGCGCGATCGATGAAGAGGTGCGAGGCGATTGGGCGTTTCTGCCCCGGCAGACGCGGGCGGCCAGCCAGTCGATCGCGCGCTTGCACGCCCTTGATCCCCAAGATGTGTTCTACTTGCAGCAGCATCCCCAGGCCATCTCGGCCGGGGTGTTCCACAACGATGTAATTGCTACCAGCCACCAAAATGTGATGCTGCACCACGCGCGGGCGTTTTTGGATGGCGAGGCGGAGTTGGAGCGGTTGGAACGACGTTTCTTGCAGCGGACGGGACAGCCCTTGATCCGGCGCATCATTTCCGAGTCGGAGTTGCCATTGGCCGATGCAGTTCGCAGCTACTTCTTCAATTCTCAGATTCTCTCTCCTTTCTCTGCCGACCGGAGCCACTCCGCTGCCGACCGACCCCGGATGGTGATCGTCTGTCCCCAACAATGCCAGGAGATCGGCACTGCATCCCGGTTGGTCGCATCGCTGGTCCAGGATCCGCAGATTCCGATCGACGAGGTGCGGTTCGTCTCGGTGCAGGAGAGCATGGGAGGCGGAGGTGGGCCGGCCTGCCTGCGACTGCGGGTGTGGGCCGATGCCACGTTGCAGGAGGCCATGCCGCAAGGGTTGCGGATCGACGGTCGATTGGTCGATCGGCTTACTTCGGCCATCGAGCAGTGGTATCCTGAGCGACTGACACTGAACGAATTGGCTGATCCACACGTAGCACAGCACATCGAGCAAGTTTCGCACCGATTGCGAGCGCTCATCGATCCCGCCGGTGCGACCCAGGCGCAATGATGGACGAACTGATGGAAAGAAACGCTGAATTCGATTGGGCGGGACGCAAGCGGCCGGACCGCAGGACCACTCAGGCAGCGGTGGGGGTGGCCCGCCGCACGTTCTTGCTGGTGGCGAGCCTCTGGTGGGCTGGGGCGATCGGTGGTGTGACGGCCTGGGGGCAGAGCGAGCGACGTGGGTTGCACTTCGGCTCGCTGGGTAGGACACCGCAGACGATCGTCTATCCGGGCGGCATGCTGGTGCTGCAGGCTCAACTGGCGAATTACAATTCCACGCCCGAGACCGGTATGATCGTGGCCACGGTCGATGGAGTGCAGGATCAGCAGAGTGCCCGTCGGTTTACATTGGCTCCGCGTTCGACCCGGCAGATACCCTTGTACATCCAAGTGCCGCAATCGGTGGCCGGAAAGGACCGGGTCGAGGTCCATGCCGTGTTGTACATCGAGGCGGGGGGCCGGGAGGTGATCCAGGACCAGCAAGGTGAACCGGCCGAGCAGCGATTGGTGTTGAACGTCGAGCGGTTGCCGTCGCAAGCCGCGTTGATCATGGACCCCGAACCCCCACGACAAAACCCATGGTTGTGGCCGCTGGCCCCTCCTCACTGGTCGTACGAATTGGTCATCGGCGCGCGGGTCGACGCCGGAGCCAGCCGGTTGACGGCCAGCTTCGACCGGGGCAATTACCCGCTCAACCGGGGTGATTGGGCTGCCATCAAGTTGATGGTTATCGCTCAACCCGATTGTTTGGACGATGCGGCGTTGGTCGATGCGTTGAAGAGTTATGTAGCCGAGGGAGGGCGATTGTGGGTGATGCTGGACCACGTGCCGTGCGAGCGGATCCGTCCCCTGTTGGGCGTGGGGCAGGCGGTCGAGCAGGTCGATGAAGTAGAACTGAATACCGCCGTCGTCACCATCACCGGCTCGTACATGCAACTGGCGGAGGAGGATCGGCGGATCGACAGCGACCAGCCGCTCCGCCTGGTGCGCGTCGTTCAACAGGGCGGTCGGGTGACCCATGCCATCGATGGCTGGCCCGTGGCCATGTGGATGCCCTACGGCTATGGCGAAATCCTGCTGACCACGCTGGATGCGCAGGCGTGGATCCAGCCCCGGCAGCAGACGCCGTCGACCGATGTGACGATGGAAGCGGCCTATACGACTCAGCCGTGGGCCCATCAGGTAGCGTTGAATGCCAATGCCGACGCCGGAGCGCGGCCTCTGGAGGACGAAGTAGAGTATCCGTCGCAACATATTGGAAATCCGGTGGTGCCTCGCGGTTGGGTGGCGGCGACTCTGAGCGGGTTTTGCCTGGCCCTGGTGGGCCTGGCCCTCTGGATGTGGCGGGTGGGGGACCTGAGCCGCCTGGCGTGGGGCGCACCGATCGCTGCAGCCGCGTTCAGCATCGGTTTGCTGGTCACCGCTGGCTATGTGCGCCGCGATGTGCAGGAGGGGGTGGCGCGGTTGCAGACGATCCAAGTGGCAGAGGATGGCAGCCAGGCGATTGTGCGAGAGCAAGGTGCCGTCTATCTGGCCAGCGAAACCGACATGGCATTGGAATCCAAGTACGATGGCCAGGCCCGCGCCAGCGATGAGATTGCTACGGGCATTCGGCGGTATGAGGTACTGGATTTCCAGCGATGGAGATTGACCAACGCGAATTGGCCGGCGGGCCTGTGGCGGTACCGCAGCGATTTTTCTCTGCCTTACACCGACGCCTTGGCCGACGCGCACTTGACGGACGAGGGGTTGCGGATCGAGGTTCCGGCGTCGCTGCCACCTCTGCAGGATCCAGTGATCGCCTTTGCCGTGGGGGACCCGATGTTGGGTCAGGTCGCCGATGGCGGCCGCGTCGTGCTGGCCGATGGCAGCTTGCGTGCGGAAGGTCAGCGATGGGTCAGCGGGACGTTGATATCCGCGGAACAGCTTCGACGCGTGCAGGTGTATCAGCAGTTTTTCGCTCCGGTCGAACGGGGCCGCGTGCTGCGGCGCGTGGTGCACGGCTGGATTCCGTTGCCCGAAGCCGGGCCCCGATGGTCGCGCGATCTGGCGCAACGGGGAAGCGGCCTGGTGTCGGTGCCGATCCGTCTGCGCCGTCCGCCGGCCGGACAACCTGTGTACGTGCCGCATGGCCTGGTGCAGTTGCACGCCGCCGCGACGACGTCCGGCCAGACGTCGACGTTCGACGATGAAACGGGTCGCTGGGCTGCCGAGTTGACGATGGAGGCGCACGCCGCTTTGCAATTCGAACTGCCGGACGAGATTCTGCCGTTCGAGGCCACCGCCCTGGAGATGGAACTGGATGTGCGGGCACCACACCGCGCCGTCCGGTTGAGTTGCACGTTGGCCGATGGGACGGAGTACGAACTGGTCACCCTGGACAGCCCGTCGATCCCCTGGAAGAAGACCATTACCGATCCGCGCGTCCGGCAGGCGGTGCGAGATGGTACATTGCAAATCCGGTTGGATGTGAGCCAGAGGACGGACGTGGAGCAACCCGCCCAAGCGTCGAACGTGGTGACGTGGGAGGTGCGGCATCTGTTGATGTCGCTGCGGGGGGCAGTGGCGCGTTCCCATGGTTTGACGCCCGATGCGTAATCCGGTGGGGCGGTGAGCGTGGGACGCCGGGCGAGCATTTCGCCGCCAGACGGAAGCTTGCACCCAGCCGCAGGGGCAGGCGACCGACGAAGCAGTGATCCAGGTCAGGGGCGCGATAACGAGATTTTGGTTTTTTCCGAGGAACATCGCATGTCGAACGAGCCCGAGATGGTGGTGCAAACCATCGGATTGACGAAGAAGTATGGCGAATTCGTAGCACTGGACGATCTGAACATTCATGTGCGCCGAGGCGAGATCTTGGGGTTCATCGGTCCCAATGGTGCCGGGAAGACCACGACCATCAAGATTCTGGTCGGGTTGTCGCGTCCCACTGCCGGGCGGGCCACCATCGCCGGCGTGGATTGCAGTGCGGAGAGCGCCAAGATCAAGCACCTGGTGGGTTACATGCCCGACAAATTCGGTTCCTACAATAACATGCGAGTGCGCGAGTATCTGGACTTCTTCGCGGCCGTCTATCGCATTCATGGCAAGCAGCGTCGACAGCGAATCGATGAAGTGATGGAGATTACCGATACGACGTACATGCAAGACAAGTACGTGGAGAGCCTCAGCCACGGAATGCAGCAACGCGTGGGAATTGCTCGCACCCTGCTGCATGATCCTCAAGTCCTGATCCTGGACGAGCCGGCCAACGGGTTGGATCCCAAGGCGCGGATCGAGATGCGTGAACTGTTGCTGCGATTGGCCGAAGAGGGAAAGACGTTGATCGTGACCAGCCACATCTTGCCGGAGCTGTCGCGGATCTGCGATTCGGTTGCCATCATCACGCAGGGCAAGCTGCGAGCCTTCGGCAAACTGGATGATGTGATGCGGCAGTTGTGCCCTCTGCGAAGCTTCGAGATCCAGTTGGTGCGGGGCGAGGACCTGCCGCGGGCCACGCAAATCGTGCAAGCAGCAGTGGACCAAGGAGATGTCGCCGTTTCCGAAGCCGAAGCGACCTTGCGGTTTCCTACTGCCAAGAGCGAAGCCGAGTTGGCCGACTTGCTGCGGCAATTGATCAACGGAGGAATCGATGTGGCTCAGTTCCGTGAAGTCGCCGGGGATTTGGAAGATGCATTTCTGAGTGTGGCCGGCGCCAAGTAGGTGCCGCGGCCGGGGAGAGAGGGATGATCAGGGGTGACCAAGACCGAGAAAGTGGTGTTTGATGTCGGTGTGGACCAATCCGATTTACGAACGCGAGTTGCTGGGCCGTCTGCGATCGTGGAAGACGGTGGCGGCTATCCTGGCGGTAGCCCTCGTGACGTGCGGCCTGGTGTTGCTGCGGTGGCCCTCGGATGCCACTGTCGATCGTGTCAGTCAGGGCGCGGTGCTGGTGTTTCGACCGTTGGCATTTGCTATGGCGTTGGCGGTGATGATGCTGGTGCCCGCCTTTCCGGCGACCAGCCTGGTGACCGAACGGCAACGGGGGACACTGGCCCTGTTATTGGCTTCGCCCACGTCGCCCCTCCAGCTCTATCTGGGTAAACTTCTGAGCAACGTGTTGTTGTCGTTGCTGCTGATTTCGGTAAGTTTGCCAGCCCTGGCGGCCTGTTATGCGATGGGGGGCGTCACCTGGGCCGATCATATTCTGCCGCTGTTGCTGGTGCTGACCGCGATGGCCGTCCAATACTCGGCGATCGGATTGTGGATCAGCGCGCGGGTCGGTTCCGCCGACGCGGCCCTGCGACTGACGTATGCGACGGTGTTGACCCTGACGGTGTTGTCGTTCGGCCCTTTGGTCATCGTGGGCAATCTGTCAGGTATCCTGGCGACGGTCGCTCGATGGCTGACGATGGTCTCCCCGCTGTCGGCCTTGCAAGAAATCACGGGCGCCCAAGCCGCGGCGTCGGCGGTGGGGGTCGGCACGGGTTGGAAGGAGTTTCTGGGCGCTACGGCAGCGATCACATTGGGGCTGGCATGGGCAACGATTCGACAACTGGATCCGCTGTTGCTCGATCGAGCGCGGCCCACGGGGTTGGTGGTCGGCCGCGGTGCTGCCAAAGCCGGCTTCTTTCGTCGCGTGGCTTACATCGTCGATCCGAACAAACGCAAGCCCGGAATTCCGCGTTGGATCAATCCGATTATGGTCAAGGAGTTCCGCACCCGGCGGTTCGGCCGGTTGCACTGGTTGATCCGGTTGGTCGCCGCTTGTGCCATCGTTTCCCTGTTGTTGACGGTGGTGGCCGCCACGGGAACGGTCAGTTGGGGAGTGGAGCGGATCGCTGGCCCGCTCGTGCTGATGCAAGTCGCGTTGCTATTGCTGGTCGGCCCCAGCCTGGGGGCTAACCTGATTGCTGGTGAAGTGGAGAGTGGCGGGTGGGAGATCTTGCGCGCCACGCCAATTTCAGCGCGGAAGGTGCTGGTGGGCAAGATCATGAGCGTGCTGTGGACGATGTTGCTGGTCCTGTTGGCGACGTTGCCGGGCTATGCGGTGATGAGTTACATCCAACCGTCGACCAGTGGGCAGGTGGGCAATGTGATCTTGTCCCTGTTGGTGGCGGTGTGCATGGTCGTGTCGATCAGCGCCTGCGTCAGCGGGTTCATCAAGTCGACGGCGGCCGCTACCGCCACGGCCTACGGAGTTCTATTGACCTTGTTTGCTGGCACTCTGGTGGTATGGCTGGCGCGCGGTCGCCCGTTTGGACCGGTGTTTGTCGAGCGGGTCCTGATGCTCAACCCGGCCGCGGCGGCCCTGAGCGAGATGAACACGCCGGGGTTCGAGCAATACAACTTGACGCCCATGGCCTGGTGGATCGGATTGGGGATTTCCGCCGCCTGCTTGGGCGTGCTGGCGGTCCGCATATGGCGACTGACCAAGCCCGATTAAGACAGCCTGTGTTTCGGCGAGGAGCAACCGGATGAATCCGTTGATTGGCAAGCGATCAAACAGACGCTCGGCACGCAGTGGGCGACCGCGTGGTGGACGAATTGCAGCGTGGTGCGCGGCGGTGAGAGCGATTGGGGGAACCATGGGACTTTGGTGTTGCCTGTTGGTTCCGCCCCTGGTCTGGTTGCCGGGAACGGGCCTGGCATGTGCCGCAGAGGATCCGAATGAAGTGGTCCTGTTGCACGCCTGGGAGGTCGACCCGGATCTGGACACGCAATGGTATTACGGTACGCCTCCAAACTACATTCAAAGCGTGGACATTGACAAGTTGCTGCAAGGGGATCTGCAGCAGCGTGTGGAAGAGGCGCAGCAAATCATTGTCAAAGCGAACCGGGGACCTGTCGAGGATCGCCGCGCGGTGTTGGATGCGGTGTTGGACGCGTTGGCGCAGAAGGAGCAGAATCGAGTGCTGCGGATGGTGTTGGTTTCGGCAGCCTCCAGCCTGGTCCAGGACACCGAAGAGGCACAGCGACTGTGGGATGCGTTGGAGGGTGATGCGCATGCCCGGCGGATGGTCGAGCCGCGTCTGAAGGATTGGAAGAGCCAGGTGGCGCTCGACAGGTGGCGGCAGGTCTTGGCTCAGCCCATCGCCGATGTGCGCTATGCGATCACGGTGCTGGAAGGCATCGCCGCCGTGGGGAGTTCGGCCGATGCGGACCTGGTGCGGCGCGTCCTGTTGAGCGACGGTGCCGTGCTGCCCGTGCAGTTGGCGGCGGCCACCTCGCTGGGGCAATTGCAGACGAGTGGGTTGGAGGAATTGGCTGGTGCGATCGCCGATTCCGATATCCCGCGCGGCAAGCTGTTGGCCGTGCGTCTGCTGGCTCGGCACACCGGTTCGGCCGCAGCCGCCCGGTTGAATCACATTATCGATGTGGGCGAAACGGCCGAACAGTCCTTGGCGTACCAGGTGTTGGCGTCCGTCGATGCCTCCGCTGCATTGCAGCGGGCCGAGGCGATGCTCGAGCACCCCGACAGCACCGCGCGGCGTACCGCCATCGACTTGCTCGATGCCCAACAGGATGTCCGCAGTTTGAATTTGCAAGCCGCCCTGTTGGCCGATCGCAATGTGCACATCCGGCGGCAGGTCCGCGAGAACTTGCGGAGGAAGGCGGCCCATCCAGAACTACGACAAGCCGTGGAGGATATCGTCCGATTCCATTTGCAGGGGGACCGCTTCGAAGGGATCGAGCAGGCGGTGGTCCTGGTAAGCCAACTCCAGTTGCACTCCCTCGCGCCGCGTTTGCTCGAATTGGTGGACCACCCTCGCGAAGAGGTCCATGTGCGGGCCGCTTGGGCTCTGCAAACGCTGCAGTTGCAACCGGAGGTCCTGGAAGCCATTTCGCAGCGGGCGGAGCGGATTACGGCCAGGTTGGAAAGGGACGCGACGATGAGTTTTACCGAGGAGATCACGGCCGCGTTCTTGTTCGAAGCGCTGGGACGCCATCGCTACCGACCGGCGGACCGGTATTTGCGCAAGTACATTCCCAAGGCCGACCAGAAGATGCGCGTCATAACCCGAACCTCAGCCATTTACGCTCTGGGCAAGATATGGGAGGGGAGCCGCGATAAGGGCCTGGCCGATAAACTGGCCGCCCGCATGCTGGACGACAACCCGTTGGATCCCGAAGAAATCACCGTGCAGTACGCGTCGGCCATCGCGCTGGGGCGGATACGGCATCCATCGAGCATCGCGCAGCTCGAACGCGTACCGGACGATCCCCCGATTGCTCGAGGGGTCGCGGCCGTCTGGTCGATCGAGCAAATCCGCCAGGCCAGCGACGGCGAGTAGCTTCGCAGTGGCATCCGCGCGATCTATTTGGCGATACTGGCGATGCGTTTGAGCAGATTGGGGATGTAGCTGCTGTAGCGCTTCGACATGCCTGGATCGACTGTGGGGATGCCTTCCAGGGAATCTCCGATCTCGGCCTTGGTGGGCTGGCAAAAATCAAGGCTGTTCAGGGCCGTCATGGCCACGAACATGTTGCCGTTGCGGGGGTCGGCCAGACGTACCAGCTCGCCGATCGCCGCGGACCGGTCCTGCGGTGTTCCGAACCGAGCAACCGTCTCGCACGCGATGCACCGGGGGTAGGGCGAGGGGTCGTCCATCATGTTCCGGGCTGCCTCCACGGCCATCTGGCGATCGGAATCGCGGATGGCGCGAATCAACAAACCGCAGGCGACCCAGTACCGCACCACGCTGTCTTTGTCGTTGCGGTGCGTCAGCAGGTCAGCGATGTCGCCGGGCGATGTGCGAGTGGCGGCATCGGCGATGCCGAAGTAACGTTCCACCGGATAGCGCTGAGGGTCGTGTCCCAGCGTGTAGGGAGCATCCTGGCCGGCGCGGGTCAGCATTTCGCCTTCCGGCAGGAATCCCAGATCTCGAATGTCCAGCATCCACTCCCGCAGCGCGCCCCGCATGCGGTCGAGCACGTCGCGGTACTCTGGATCAGCCGCCAGGTTGTGTACCTGGTAGGGATCGTTTTGCAAGTCGTACAACTCCTCCGAAGGCTTCGGTTGCCAAAAGAAGCTTTGGGCCGCGTCGAGCTGGCCGGCGTCGAACAACTCCTTCCACACCCGAGTGGTGGGCGTCTTGAACATGTAATCCAGGTAGGCCCCCTGGGGGCGTTGCGGATAGAAATTGCGAATGTACGCAAAGCGTTGATCGCGAATGGCCCGGGACATGTCGTATCGTTCATCCATGCGATCTCGAAACCCGTAGATGTAGGTCGGATCCTGGGTGGCGTGCGGTCCCAGAAAGGCTTTGCCTTGCAAGTACTCGGGCGGTGCCATACCCGCCAGACTCAGCACGGTCGGCATCAAGTCGACGAAGCTGACCAGACGCCGACTCATGCTGCCGACCTCGTACTGCCCCTCGACCAGATGCTGCAGCGGTTCGGGAACATGGACGATCAGGGGCACGCGCAAACCGCTTTCGTACAACCATCGTTTGCCGCGCGGCATCCCCGAGCCGTGATCGCCGTAGTAGAAGACAATGGTCGAGTCCTCGAGCCCGTCGGCTTTCAGCTCCGCCAACACACGTCCAACTTCGGCATCCATTTCCGTCAGGCGGTCGTAATACTGCGCCCAATCCTGGCGCACTTCGAGGGTGTCTGGATGGTATGGCGGGACGTGTACCTTCTCTGGATCATGCACCCATTGGTGTGGGCGCGTGCGGAGTTTGCTCTCGTGGCTGATGGTGAAATTGAAGACGGCGAAGAAGGGTTGGCCGGGCTGGCGATTTCGCCAATGCGCTTTGTTGCTCGATTCGTCCCACAGGTCGGGGGGAACCGTCAGGTTGTAATCGGTCTTGGAGTTGTTCGTGCAGTAGTATCCCATGGCCTTAAAATATTGCGGGTACAACCGGGCGATGGGGGGCAAACGGACTTCGCTCCGCATGTGCTGAGCGCCCAGGCTGGGTGGAAAGATGCCCGAGATGATGGTCGTGCGAGCCGGCGCGCACACCGGTGCATTGGACCAACAGGTCGCGTAGCGCATGCCCTTGGCCGCCAGCGCGTCGATGTTGGGCGTGGTGGCATAGGTGTCGCCATAGCACCCCAATTCCGGGCCATTGTCCTCGGAGGTGATCCACAGGATGTTGGGGCGGGGCGACGCGTCCGAGAGCTCCGCGGCCGTCGATGGATTGTCGGCGAATGGGAGGACGAAAAAGGGCAGCAATACCCCGGCAAGAAACGCGAAGCGGAACATGGATCAAACCTCGAATAGACGAACTGGTCGTGGGATGGGAATGCGGTGTCAGTTGGCCCTGCCAACTCGATCCAGTCGAATTCAACCGGCCGCCGCGGCTCGGCTGCAGGGCGACTGGCCGGTGGTCGCAGGGGCAGGGGGATGTCGCTGGAATGGTTCCATCTTAGCTGGTTTCTCGGCGGTTCGCATCTACCGCTGCAATCCGTGGGCTCGGACGTTCGGGCTCTGGATCGCTCCCACCGCCGGCCGCGGCGGCAGTGAGTTGTCCGCAGGCGGCGCGCTGCGATTGGCCGAAGGACGTACGAATCGTCGTGCGGATGCCGGCCGTTCGGAGACGCTCAGCGATCGCCTCCCGCCGCAAACGGCAGGTGGGTTGCCATCGTGGTAATCCCGCAGACGGGTTGTACGGAATCAAGTTGACTTCGACCCGCAGGCCCCGGCAGAATCGTTCGAGGGCATCGATATGCTCCTGCCGGTCGTTGACGTCGGCCAGTAGGACGATTTCCAGCCAGACCGTGCACCGTTGCAAATCATTGATCTGGGCGATGGCGTCGCGCAGCAAGTCCAGATCGCCGACGCCTTTGGGGACCAACCGTCGTCGCAGATCGGGGGTCGCGGCATGCAGGCTGAGCGCCTGACGAACCTGGGGGTGCCGTCGCGCCAGCGCGACCATGGCGGTGGGGACGCCCACCGTGGAGACGGTGATGTGGCGAGGGGCGAGCCCGAAACCGCCCCGTTGGTCGATCAAGGTATCGAGTGCCGAGAAGACCGCCGCACGGTTGTGCAGGGGTTCGCCCATTCCCATGAACACTACGTTGCGCAATCGTCGCCCGTGGTGGCGGGCAATATGGCCGGCCCAGTAGACCTGTTCGGCAATCCAAGCGGCGGGCAGGTTTCCCCGAAAACCTAGTTGGCCGGTCGCGCAAAACGGACATCCGACACCGCACCCCGGTTGGCTTGAGACGCAGGCGATCGCGCGGCCAGTCGGTCGATCGCGCTTGCCGCTGGGCAACAGCACCACCGTCTCGATCGATTCGCTTCGCGGCGTCTCCATGCGCAACCGGATCGCCCGGTCTTGGGGGCTGCCGACCGTGTCGATAGGACGCAATTCCAGTGGCGGCGGGACACCGAACATGTCGGCAAACTCCGACGGACTGACGAATTCGCGTCTCAGTTTCCACCAGGCTCGGGACGAAAGGGGCGGTTGGGCTGGCATGCGCGCACCACCTAAGGTTTCTCGTCCATGGGGCACGTGCATTCCAATCGCCCGCAACCGGGACACCCCGTGCCGTACTTCTGCTGGATGGCTTGTCCCAGATCGACTCCCGCCACATTGGCGATTGTGGCCAGCCATGCCAACACGTCAGCGAATTCGGCCGATTGCTCTTCCACGGTTCCTTGCCGCAAGGCCGACGCCAGTTCGCCGATCTCTTCCATCAACCACATAAACGTGCCGTCGATTCCTCGCTGGACGTCCTTGTCGTAGTACATCGTGCGGATCTTGGATTGGAAGTCGGTCAAGGAGACGTCGGGAGTCGTAGGACGATTGGCCATGTCGTGTGCGCAGAGCTGGAGGACAAATGAGTTGCGGCGCTGCCGCCGTCGGACTGCACCGATTGGACGGCGTGTCGCCGGGCCGGTTTGGTGCATTGTAGCCACCGCCTCCGCCTGCGGAATCGTCCCCGTAGACAAAAAGAAGAGGGAGCCGACCGCGGCAGCGCCGCCGCTCCCAGCGGCCGATCAGTCTCCAGCGGTGACCGGGCAAGTGGTTCAGGCGATCTGGGCGCGGCGGGCCCTCAGCGTCTCCGCCAGGCGTGCTTGCCGTGCCGTGGTGTCGGAGCAAACCGGTTAGGCCACTCGGGCGCGGGGCAAATCGCGAATGTACCGGCGGACGAAGGCGCGGTAGTCGTCGGAAGTGTCGATTCCTTTGGGAGCTGCCTCCACCTGGCCTACCACAATTTCACAGCCGGCTTGCAGGAACCGAAGCTGTTCGAGCTTCTCCGTTTCCTCCAATGGACTGACGGGAAGCGCTCCGAGTTGCATTAAGAATTCACGGCGGTATGCGTAGATTCCGATGTGTTGCCAGAACAGTGGCGGGTTTTGGCGCAGCAGAGCAGGGTCCCAACTGCGAGCATGAGGAATCGGGCTGCGGCTGAAGTACAGCGCCTTGCCACCCTGATCCATGACCAACTTCACGCAGGCAGGATTCTCCAGACGATCCGCCGATCGAATCGGGGCGGCCAGGGTAGCCACGCTGGCCGCCGGGCGAGCCGCCAACAAGCAAACCAACTGGTCGATGGCTTCACCGTCGATTTCTGGTTCATCTCCTTGCACATTGACGATGACATCCACATCGGGCATTTCGGCTGCTGCCGCCGCGACGCGATCGGTTCCGCTGGGCAGGTCCGCATCGGTCATCACGGCCGTGCCGCCGAATGCCGTGACCTCGTCGTACAATTCCTGGCAGTCCACCGCGACGGTTATGCCTTGGGGTAAACGAGCGCGGAGGGCGGACTCGTAGGTATGTTGAAGCAGAGATTTTCCGGTCTCGCGCAGCAACAGTTTTTGGGGCAGTCGCGTCGAACGAAGGCGGGCTGGAATGATGATTTGGCTCGTACAGGAAAACTGGACGGAACGACGGGGGGCGCCGGCAGATTGCGGCGAAGACTGGTTTGCTTGCATGGGAATTCCTTTTCCATGGCAAGTTGACGGGGCTTGGGTCCGCGGGTGTGCCACCGGTCGTTACGCAAGCGGCACGATGGTCAGTGTATCACACCATCGGCAGGTGGGCCGATAGCAGTTTCCGAGATCTCGCCCAGCTAATCACGTAGCTTGCACTCGATGGGGCTTTTCCCGGCGCGGTGTACGCTCGAGCTAGGGATCGACTTATAATGGGCAGCGGCCATGGCTAGAGATGCGGGCTTTTGCGGGCTGGCCGCTCGTAACGCGGGGGTGTGACAGATCGATGGGCTGTGGGTCCGTGGCCGTTTGGTGCATGGTTGAAGCTGGTGCCCCTTTTGCATTCCGACGGGAGCAACGATGAAACGACCGAATCTTTCCGACTCAACGGAATCTGTTTCGCTTTCACGACGGGAAATGATCCTGGCCAGTGGCGTGATGATCGTAGGGATGATGCCGGTGCGAGGGCAGGCGGCGGAGGGGCCTGGGCCGAGCGGAAAGGACTTGATCTTCAGGACGACTGAGCCTCGCAACGCCGAGCCGCGGTTGAGCGATCTGATCCGATCCTGGATCACCCCAACGAAATATTTCTACGTGCGTAGTCACGCGCCGAATCCTGAGATAGATCCCGGACGGTTCCGGTTGCATGTCGATGGGATGGTCCACAAGTCGCTGGAGCTGTCGCTCGACGACCTGCGGCGTTATCCGCAGCGAACGATCACGGCGACGTTGACCTGTGCGGGCAATCGGCGGGCGGAATTCAATCAGCAGGCTCCGGTCGGCGGCGTCCAGTGGCAGGCTGGGGCGATCGGCAATGCGACCTGGACCGGTGTGGCCCTGGCGGATGTGCTGCAGGACGCGGGGGTAGACGACGCGGCGCGACACGTGTGGATGGAGGGACTGGATGCGGTGCCGCATGATGGTGGGACGATCCCGTTCGGAGCGTCCGTGCCGATCGAAAAGGTTCGAGTGCTGGGTGACGACGTCGGGGCGCTGCTTGTTACGCATATGAACGGTCACCCCTTGCCCGTCGATCACGGGTATCCTCTGCGGGCCATCGTACCCGGCTATATCGGGGCTCGCAGCGTCAAGTGGTTGGGGCGCATCACGCTCAGCGACCGGCCGTCCACCAACCACTATGTGGCCACTGCTTACAAGATCGTCACCGATACGGCGGCGCTGGACTGGTCGGAGTCGGGACCGATCTACCGCTACCCGATCAACGCGGCCATCGCGATTCCCGAGCCCGATGCGGTGTTACCGCCCGGCAAAGTGGAGGTGGCCGGATACGCGTTGCCGACCGGGCGCGCAGACGCCAGGATCCGTCGTGTTTGGGTTTCGGCCGATGGAGGCAAGAGCTGGACTGCAGCCGAACTGAGCGGAGACGATTTGCCCTACTGCTGGAAATTGTGGCGGGCCGAGGTGCAGGTGACTCCCGATACCACGGAGCTGATCGTGCGGGCCTCCGATTCCAGCGGTGGATTCATGCCGGCGCGGGTGCCTTGGAACGCCAAGGGCTACCTGCAAAATGCCTGGTACCGATTGCCGGTACGAATCGAGGGAGCCGACCTGGATCGAAAGCGGGGTCGATGAGCGCTGTGGACATCGAGATTCACGACAAATTGCTGCAGCAGTACCATGAGCTGGCGGAGGTAGCCGGTTCGCTGGCGCACGAAATCAAGAACCCGTTGTCGGTGATTCACATGAATGCCGACTTGCTGAGCGAGGAGCTGAGCGAGAGCCATTGGCCGGGCAAGCAACGGGCTGAGGCCAAGGTGGAGATGATCCGCCAACAGTGCCAACGAATGGAAAACCTGCTCCGCGATTTCCTCCGTTTCTCGCGCCTCCGCGACTTGGAGATGACTCCCGGGAATCTCAACGAGCAGATCGAGCGGGTATTGCAATTGTATCAAGCGCAAGCCGATAAGTTCGGCATAGACATCATTCGATATCTGGATGCAAATTTGCCCAGCATCATGCTGCACCCAGACTCGATCCAGGCTGCTCTAATCAACCTGGTGAAAAACGCCTTGGAGGCCATGGACGAGGGGGGGCAGTTGCTGGTGCGAACCTACACGACCCCCCGAGGAGTGGCCCTGGATTTGATCGACGATGGCTGCGGCATGGACGATGCGACGGCTATGCACATGTTCGAGCCCTTCTATTCGACCAAGAATGGCGGATCGGGTTTGGGGTTACCTACCGCTCGCAAGATTATCGAGGCCCACGGTGGACGGATCAGCGTGCAGAGCGATGTTGGGTGCGGTACGAAATTCGTCATCGAGTTTCCCGTCCCCGCCCGTTTGGCCAGTTGATCCAGTTGATACTAGTCGAGACAACGTCTTGCCGTGGGCGGTGCCCCCACGGCCGTCCGAAGCCTGTCGCCCAGCCGAATTCGTGGCGGGTGGGGTGTTCAGGCCTCCTGGACCTGCTCCGACCCGCCCCAAGTGCCGCGGTCCAACTAGGCGATCGGCCGGTCGGCGGATAAGATCGAGTGGAGTGGTCCGCCGGGGCTGGTAGGGCTCGCTGAGGAGGATCGACTGCCGTGGAGTGCGGACGCGTACCGCGGAGGGAGGCATCGGAACCCCCGCCGGTGGTGCGGCCCGGGCGAAGTGCGATCAACGGATTCGAAGATGGAATACCGAACCATGACCAAATACATTTTCGTCACCGGGGGCGTGGTCAGCTCGTTGGGCAAGGGCTTGACCAGTGCGTCGATCGGGATGTTGCTCGAGTCGCGTGGGTTGAAAGTCCGGATGCAGAAGCTGGATCCGTACATCAATGTCGATCCCGGGACGATGAGTCCCTATCAGCACGGCGAAGTGTACGTGCTGGACGACGGCAGCGAGACCGATCTGGACCTGGGCCACTACGAACGATTTACCAATGGCCCGTTGACGCGCGATTCCAATTACACCACTGGGCAGATCTACCTGCGGGTCATCGAGAAGGAACGCCAAGGTGCGTTCTTGGGCAAGACGGTCCAGGTCGTACCGCATATCACCGATGAGATCAAGAGCGTGATCAAGAAGGTTGGTGACTCGGGTGCGGACGTCGTGATCACCGAGATCGGCGGTACCGTGGGTGATATCGAGAGCCTGCCTTTTCTGGAAGCCATCCGTCAGTTCCCACTGATGGTCGGCCGCGAGAATTGCTTGTTCATCCACCTCACGTTGGTGCCGTACTTGAAGGCGGCAGGAGAGCTGAAAACGAAGCCGACGCAGCATTCAGTGGGGCAGTTGCGGCAGATCGGTATCCAGCCCGATATTCTGATTTGTCGCTCCGAGCAACCCATTTCGCGAGAGGAACGCGATAAGATCGCGCTGTTTTGCAACTTGAAACCCGAGGCGGTGATCGAAGAGCGGGACAAGGATTTTTCTATCTACGAGGTGCCGCTGAGTCTGGTGGACCATGGATTGGACGAGCAGATTTGCAATCGATTGGATTTGCCGTCGCAGTCACCCGAGCTGGGGCCGTTGAACGAGATTCTGCACCGTCTGCGGAATCCTCAGCACGAAATCAGCATTGCTGTGGTGGGCAAATACGCTGAGCACAAGGATGCCTACAAATCGATTTACGAAGCCTTGGATCACGCCGGGATTCACCACCGCGCGCAGATTCGCGTGGGCCGTATTCTCAGTTCCGATGTCGAGCGCGAGGGGCCGGAGTGCCTGCTGAGTGGGTATGACGGGATTCTGATACCCGGTGGTTTCGGTGAACGGGGCATCGAGGGGAAGGTCGAGGCCATTCGTTATGCTCGCGAGAAGGGGATCCCCTTGTTCGGGATTTGCCTGGGGATGCAGTGTGCGGTGATCGAGTTTGCCCGCAACGTGATCGGATTGGAGGGAGCGCACAGCACTGAATTCGACAAAGACACGCCGCATCCGGTGATTTGTCTGCTGGACGAACAGCGAGAGATTACGCAGATGGGCGGAACGATGCGATTGGGAGCTCAACCGGCGCGGCTGGTTCCCGGGACGCGCGCCCACACGGCATATGGCACTGAACAAATCGAAGAGCGGCACCGACACCGATACGAATTCAACAATGTGTATCGGCAGCAGTTCGAAGCCCACGGGATGGTTTTTTCGGGGACCAGTCCCGACGGGGGTTTGGTGGAGATCGTCGAGATCCCCCAGCATCCCTGGTTCGTTGCCGTGCAATTCCACCCCGAATTCAAGTCGAAACCGACCAAAGCGCAGCCCCTGTTTGCAGCATTCGTCGAAGCGGCTGTGGCCCGACACAATCGCCGCTCGGGAAAGGCGATCGCGGAGGATCAACCGGCCGACCAGCAGCCGGTGCGTCGTTGAGCCCCGAGAGCCGAGCCGAGACAAGAGCTCGGTCGGCGCGGGGGACGCCGTGGTCGTCGATGAGTTAACATTTAAGGTAGCGGTTGAATGGCTGGTTCGTACGACAGGTGATTCAGGAGGCAGGAGGAAACGATGGCAGATTCTCAATCCGATGAATCCAAACTGGTAATTGACGAGGATTGGAAGGCGCGGGTGGAACGCGAGAAGAGGGAGGCCGCGGAAAAGAAAGCGGAGCAACCAGCGGAGGCCGGGGCCGGCGAGGCTGGATCTTCAGCCGAGTCGCCGGCAGACCAGTCCTCGCAGTCCGAGTCGCCCACGCCTCAGCTTCCCCCTGCATCCTTTCCTCTGCTGGTCACCAGCCTGGCGACGCAGGCCATGGTCTGTCTGGGGTTGATTCCCGGTCCCGACGGCGCGACGGCCAAGGTGGACAAGGTGTTGGCCCAACACTACATCGATTTGATCGCGATGCTGGAGGAAAAGACCCAAGGAAACCTCACCCCTGAAGAATCCAAGCTTGTCGCCGACACGCTGTATCAGCTACGGATGGCATTCGTCGCAGTCAACAAATAGACTCACCCGAAAGACAACCGGGCTGGACCCAGACTGGCAGTTGGGCGGCCTCGATCTCTCATTGGAATCGCCATGCGTTTGCGCAATTCGGAATTGAAAGATTACCTGGCTCGCCACGTGCTGGCTCAAGTCCGCATGCCAGCCCAATACGTGGGAGGCGAACGCAATATCGTTGTCAAGCCTCACGACTCGGTAGCGGGGAAACTCTGTTTGTGCTTCCCCGATGCCTATACGATCGGCATGAGCCATCACGGGTTGCAGGTCCTGTATTCGTTGATGAACCGCCGCGACGATTGGGTCGCGGAGCGATGTTTCACTCCCTGGCCAGACATGGAGGATCAGTTGCGGCGGCACGCATTGCCGTTGTACTCGCTGGAGACCTTCACTCCGTTGAACGAATTCGACGTGGTGGGATTTTCCCTGCAGTACGAGATTTCGTCGCCCAACGTGTTGACCATGCTGGACTTGGGAGGGATTCCCCTGCGGGCGCGGCAGCGGACGATGGCGGATCCCCTGATCCTGGCCGGCGGCCCGTGCGCGCAGAACCCCGAGCCGATGGCGGAGTTTATCGATTGCTTCGTCACAGGGGATGGCGAACCGGCCCTGCCCGTTATCTGCGATCTGTGGTTGGAGTTGCGCGAGGCGGCCCGGGAAAAAGGCGGTTGGTTGCAGGGCGAAGCCGGGCGGCAGCAGCGGACCGAGGCGCTGGCGGAAATCGCGCGGCGGTTGCCTTACGCGTATGTGCCTCGCTTTTACGAACCGGAGTATCAAGACGGGAGAATCGTAGCGCTGAATCGATTGCGCAGCGATGTGCCCGAGACGATCGAACCGTCGGTGATCAAGGACTTGGAAGGGATTCCGCTGCCTACCGCACCCATCGTGCCGTATGTCGAATGCGTGCATGACCGCATCGCGATCGAGATCATGCGCGGATGTCCCTGGCAATGCAGGTTCTGCCAGAGCACGGTCATCAAGCGGCCGCTGCGAATCCGCAGCGTCGATACGATTATCAATGCGGCGTTGGAGAGTTACCGCAATACCGGTTTCAACGAAATCAGCATTCTGTCATTGTCCAGCAGCGATTATCCGCACTTCGAAGAATTGGTGCTCCGATTGAAAGAAGTGTTCAATCCGATGGGAGTCAACATCTCGGTTCCCAGTTTGCGGGTCAACGAGCAGTTGCGGACGTTGGCGGAGTTGGTTGGCAATGGGCGACGGTCGGGGTTGACGTTGGCGCCGGAAGTTGCACGCGATGACATGCGCGAGCAAATACGCAAGAAGATTAAGAATGACGACCTGTATGAAGGTTGCCGGGTGGCGTTTCAGAACAACTACGAATCGGTGAAGCTGTACTTCATGTGCGGCTTGCCGGGGGAACGCCCGGTGGATCTGGAGGGGATCGTCGAGATGGCGGAGACGATCGCCCGGATCGGCAAAGAGATCCGTGGGCGATATCCCAAGGTCACAGCCAGCGTGTCGAATTTCGTTCCCAAAGCGCACACGCCATACCAGTGGAACGGAATGCAACGTCGCGAGTATTTCCAGTGGGCGCACAAGTACTTGTGGCAGCAGCGCCGTATCCGGTCGGTCAACATCAAGTGCCACAATATCGAAACCAGCTTGCTGGAAGGCGTGCTCAGCCGCGGCGATCGACGGACCGCTGAGGCCATCGAACTGGCCTGGCGGCGGGGGGCGCGAATGGATGGATGGACTGAAATGCTGGATGCAGACCGCTGGTGGCAGGCCTTAGCCGATAGCGGCATCGATATCGACCAACAGTTGCACGAGCCGTACGCGTTGATGGACAAGCTGCCTTGGGATCACGTCAACGTTAAGTACGGACGTAATTTCTTGGAAAAAGAGCAATCCAGGGCCGTTCTGCAATTGGATGCAATGGCCGACGCCAAGTAAACTCTGTACCCGAGTCGCTTCTGGTGGTTGGTCGAACCGTTCGTTCCGGCCAACCGTCGGAGGTATCTGGCAGGGTGATTGGGGATAGCGGTATTGCCCTGGGGCGTTGGTATTCCCACGGGCCGATGATCGCGCCGAGAATGGACGCCGCCAATGACGTTTTCCATGCCCGAAGAAATGCACACCGCGGTGTCATTGGGGACGCTGCTGATCGCCTCCCTGTTAGGCGGAATCGTGGCGGATTTGATTCGGATCCCGCGGGTTACCGCTTACCTGCTGGCCGGAGTGATGGTCGGGCCGAGCGTGGCCGGGTTGGTGACGACCGAGCATATGCACCACCTGATCCCGTTGACCAAAC
>RFIQ01000081.1 GCA_003695565.1 Planctomycetota bacterium
AACTGGAAGCGCGCGGTCTGGAACCGGCTCCGGAGGCCGACCCGGCGACCCTCCTGCGGCGGTTGCACCTGGACATCACCGGATTGCCGCCACGGTACGAGGACGTGCAACGGTTCTCTCGCGATTATGCCCAGCGCGGTGACAAGGCTCTGTCGGAGTGGATCGACCGATTGATGATGCAACCGAGCTGGGGTGAACACCGCGCCCGCTACTGGCTCGATGCGGCTCGTTACGGCGATACGCATGGCCTGCATTTCGACAACTATCGGGAGATGTGGCCCTATCGCGACTGGGTGATTCGTGCGTTCAATCGCAATCAGCCGTTCGACCAGTTCATCGTCGAGCAGATCGCGGGCGACATGCTCCCCGATCCGACCGACGATCAACTGATCGCAACAGGGTTTCAGCGGTGCAACATTACGACGAACGAGGGCGGTACGATCGACGAAGAGAACCTCGCCAATTATGCCGCCGATCGCGTCCAGACATTTGGCTGGGTGTTTCTCGGTATGACGACCAACTGTGGACAATGCCACGACCATAAATTCGACCCGTTCACCATGCGGGACTACTACTCGCTGGCCGCCTTTTTCCGCAACACGACGCAGGGCCCCAAGGACGGCAACTCCAAAGACGGTCGCGGTCCGATTTTGGTAGTCCCCAGCGACGAGGACCGCCCGCGTTGGAAAGCCCTGCCAGCGGAGATCGAAGCCGCCAAGGCTGCCCGCGACGACTGCCGTCGAGCGGCCAAAGCGGATTACCAGGGTTGGCTCAACGGAATATCGCCGGAGGATCTGGGCGAACCGATTCCCACCGACGCGCTGCTGGCTCATCTCCCCCTGCAGGAAGGCTCCGGCGATACGATCGGTGATCTGACCCGTGCAGACTCCCCGGCCGCTGCGACCGGCAATCTCCAGTGGGAATCCGACGACCTGTTCGGCGCTGCCCTGGTCATTCAAACCGGAAAGACCTTGCAATTGGGCAACATTGGCGATTTTGCGCGGGACCAGCAGTTCAGCTACGGCGCGTGGTACAAACCGAAGGACAAACGCACATCCGGCGGCATCATCGCCCGCATGGATGAGAAGAACAGCCATCGCGGCTGGGATTTGTGGCAAAACGGCGACCGCTACTCAGTGCATATCATTGATCAATGGCCTGACAATGCCATCAAGGTTTCCACACAGGATGTTACGGTCAAACCGAGCCAGTGGCAGCATGTTTTCGTCACCTACGACGGCTCCGGAAAACCGAGCGGCATCAAGATCTTCATCGATGGCCAGCCGCAAAAACTGCGGACCGATACGAATTCTTTGCGCAACGATGCCTCGATTCATACGGACACCCCCACGCGAATCGGCCAGCGGAGCCACGGTGCGGTGGTGGCTGGCTCCCGCATCCGCGATGTCCGCATCTACGCCCGGCGATTGGCCGACGCGGAAGTGGCGTCGATCTCCCAAGTGGCACCTCTGCAGATCGCTTTGGGCGTGCCGGAGGAAAAACGGACAGATGCTCAGCGAAAGGCATTGTTCGACTACTACCTGACCCATCACCATCCACAGTACGCTGCCTTGGCTCGGCGCGTCGAGGAATTGGAAGCCGAGCAAGAGGCGATCCGCGCGCGCAGCCCGATCACGCACATCCAACAAGAAAAACCCGACTCCGAGCCCGTCGCGCACATTTTGATTCGTGGTCAATACGACCAACCGGGTGAACTAGTGCATGCGGCCACGCCAACCGCCCTCCATCCCCTGCCCGACGGCGCGCCACGCAACCGACTGGGACTGGCTTACTGGCTGGTCGATCCGGCCAATCCGCTGACCGCTCGCGTGACCGTCAATCGCTTCTGGCAAGAAGTGTTCGGATTAGGAATTGTGGCGACCCCCGAAGATTTCGGGGTGATGGGGGCCCTGCCTACCAATCAAGAATTGCTCGACTGGATGGCGGTCGACTTCCGTGAACATGGCTGGGATGTCAAACGCCTGTTCAAGCAGATGCTGATGAGTGCTACCTACCGCCAGTCCGCAGCGGTTACGCCGGAGAAACTAGAAATCGATCCACACAACGCGTTGCTCAGCCGCGGACCTCGGTTTCGGATGGACGCCGAAATGATTCGCGACTACGCCCTGGCGGCCAGCGGCCTGTTGTCGTCGCGAATGTATGGCCCTGGTATCAAACCCTACCAACCGGAGAATATCTGGGATGTGGTCGGGCTGCCCAGCGGCAACACGCGTAACTACGTGCAGGACCATGGAGAAAACCTGTACCGACGCAGCGTTTATATGTTCTGGAAGCGCATGGCGCCGCCTCCCAACATGGAGGCCTTCAACGCTCCCAGCCGCGAAGTCTGTACAGTCCGCCGCGAACGAACGAACACGCCCCTGCAGGCCCTGGTGACGCTCAACGATCCACAGTTCGTTGAGGCGGCCCGCAAGCTGGCCGAGCACGCGTTGCAAGCCGAATCGTCGCCCGCCGCTATCGCGCAGTACATCGGTCGTCGAGCGGTGCAACGCGAGTGGTCCGACGCGGAATTAGTCGTCATCCTCGATTCGGCTGTCCAGTTCCACATGTATTACGCCGCGCATCCCGACGCCGCACAAGCACTGCTGTCGGTGGGCGAGTCCGCCCGCGATCAACGCTTGGATCCGGCCCAGCTAGCCGCCTGGACCATGGTCTGCAACCAGGTGCTCAACCTGGACGAAGTTTTGAACAAGTAGAACACCGGAGAATCGAGCACTGAACAAATGGATTGGCAGGCAAATAGGACGCTGAACAAGCAGCGCGATAAACAGACAGACTGCCGGATCGGCAGCGCATTGAACCGTTAGAACGCGAACAGCGCACCCGTTCCTGCTGCGAATCGACGCATCCCTTGAACGGTTACCAATTATCAGAAGGTGATACCATGAGCTGGAATCGTGAAACGCTCGACTTGCTGACGCGTCGCGAGTTTTTCACCACGGGTCGAAATGTGCTGGGTGCCGCAGCCCTCGCTTCGCTGATGCGTTCCCCGGCGGCGATCGCCTCCGAAACGCATCGACCCATCGGTCCGCACTTCACCCCTCGCGCCAAGCGCGTGATCTATCTGCACATGGTCGGCGGTCCGTCGCAGATGGATCTGTTCGATTACAAACCGGTGATGCACAAGTGGTATGACAAGGACTTGCCCGATTCGGTGCGGATGGGCCAGCGGCTGACGACGATGACCAGCGGTCAATCCCGGTTTCCCATCGCCCCGTCCAAATTCAAGTTCAGCCCAGCGGGCGAATGCGGTTTGTGGATGAACACGGAATTGCTTCCCAACCTGGCTAAAAAGGCCGACGAAATCTGCTGGATGCGATCGTTGCATACGGAAGCCATCAACCACGAACCGGCGATCACTGCCATGCAAACCGGCAACCAGGTTACCGGCCGGCCCTGCCTCGGCGCATGGGCTGCCTACGGCTTGGGATCCGAC
>RFIQ01000082.1 GCA_003695565.1 Planctomycetota bacterium
ATGACTTGGGGGCCGGGGCCGATGCAGCCGCAGCACCGGCGGCAGGCCCCAACAGTGAGAGCCTGCCGGTGGATCTGGTGGTTTACGCGTTTGGCGAAGAGATCGATGCCGAAGGACGCCCCATTCCCAAAACCTACCTGGGAGAGTACCGCGTGACACAGAGCCAGGCGGGGGTGGTCCAACTGGAACCGACCTTGCCGTTGCGCCCCGAGCAGCAGCAGGCGATTCAATCCGGCGCCGCGCCGACGTGGACGTTGTATGAAATGTTGCCGTTGGACAGCCACCGAGCCTTCGCAGCTCCCGGATCGCAACCGACCGAAGAAGCGATCTTTGGGCGAATGGATGAGGAAATGATCCGCAGCTTATTTGCTGGCATCAGCGACGACCAACGGCGTGAAGCGATCATTCAGAGTTATTTGCGCGATGGCCAACGCGCCTCGGACGAGGATCCAATCGAAGCGGTATGGGTGCAGATCAATATCCTGAAGAACCATGAGGTCGAAGTCGACTCGCAGGATGTTGCCAACGCCACCGAACGCGGCTACTTCGACTCGACAGGACGAGCCATCGACGTGCGGCTGAAACGCAGTGAAAAAGGCGAAAGCGGTACGGTGACCCTGACGCCGGCAATGAACGATGAGATTATCGTCGTCAAAGCCGAGGCGGCGCAGTCGTTGATCGACAACGGTGTCGCCGAATTGGTGCAGCGCATTTACGTGCGACCGCTAAACGCATACCTCGAGGGCTTCAAAGAATTGTACCTGCGGTCCGAAGAGGTCGATCAGTCGCGCGAGTTGATTACCCTCGAGTCGGCCGAAATCCAATCCGCCATGCAGAACGCCCAGGAAATGATTGCATTTCGCCAGGTCGAGAAACAGAAACTCGCTGAAGACCTGCAAGGATATCAGCGAGAGACAGGAGTCCTGCAGTCCGAGGTGGCTAAGGCCGAAGAGCAGTTGGAAACGCTGAAGAAGGAAATCAGCCGGATGTATCGCACGATTCAGGCCTATCGCGGCTACTTGACGAGCATCCAACCCTAAGGCGTTTGGTCGCCTCGTGCTCTGCTCCACGCTCTGGCCGATCCGCTTGCGACCGAAGTGGATCGAGTTCCGCCAGGAGGAATGGCCGGCGGATTTGCATCGGTTCATGCACCCAGCCCGGAATACTGAGCGGAATTGGCGTTTGCTTGGCTGATCAATCACGCTAGACTCCGCCCATTGACGGTGTCTTCGTAGCTAAGGATGGCAGCATGTACCGATGGCTCTTGTGCTGGCGCTATCTTCGAACGCGGTATATCGCGTTGGCGTCGGTGGTCAGCGTGATGTTGGGAGTCGCCACATTGGTGATTGTCAACAGCGTCATGGATGGATTCACTGCCGAAATGCAGCAACGGATGCATGGCATTTTGTCGGACGTCATTATCGAGAGCCACAGCGCCCATGGTCTCCCCAACTACCAGGACACCGTGGCCAAGATTCGCCAGGTGGTGGGAGAGGAGCTGGCCGGCATCACCACAGTCGTGCATGTGCCGGCGATGGTATCGATCGATCATCGCGGCGAGACTATCACGCGGCAAATCAACCTGATCGGCATCGACATCGAGTCCTATGCTGATGTCAGCGATTTCAGCAAGTACTTGCTCCACCCGGAAAATCAGAAGCGGATCGGATTCGATCTGAAGGAAGATGGCTATGCACCCGATCGCCCAGGGTTTCCCGAATCGGGATGGAAGTATCGTCGATTGAAGGCGGCTGCCGAGAAACAGTTGCGGGCCATGCAGCTAGCCTACGAGCAGGAACAGGAGCGAAATCGCCTTCTGCGCGCCGCCATCGAAGCCAGCGCGTCGGGTTCCTCCTCTGCCAATACGGCTGCGGAATTGTCGGTTGGTTCGCCAGTGACCGCTTCCGATCTGCCACCAACTCCGCGCGACCAAGCCGATGGGGCCGCCGAAGCACCCCATGACGGCCATGGACTGGCGTTTCCTGAGCTGCCCGCGCACCTGCGTTCCAACGATGGAGACGATGCGGCACCGTCGGGGAAGTCCTCTTCTGCCACCACCTCGCCGCGAACCGGCGCGACACCAGGAGCCGAACAATCGCTGCCGACGCCGGGTCCGAGCGTCGATGCCGTTGCAACCCTGGATTCGGACCAGGCGAAGGTATTCGACCCGGAGGTCGATCAGCACGAGGGAATCGTGCTGGGAATCAGTATCGGGTCGACACGTTACCGCGACGCGGCTGGCCGGGTCACGGATTACTACTACGTCCGCCCCGGAGACGACGTGTTGGTGACTTTCCCATCAGCCGGCACTTCGCCGCGGGCAATCAATGAGCGGTTTACGGTCGTCGATTTCTACGAAAGCAAGATGAGCGAGTACGATGCCACCTTTGCATTCGTACCGCTGGACAAACTGCAGCAGTACCGTGGAATGAGCAGCGATGCAGTGACGTCCATCCAGTTGAAACTGCGGGACGGAGCGGACCTGAACGCCGTTCGCGACCGCCTGCGTGCCGAGTTCCCGTTGGAGTTGATGGTGCAGGTCAGCACCTGGCGGGACTTGCAAGGCCCACTGCTGGCAGCAGTGCAAATGGAAACGACCATCTTGAACATCTTGTTGTTCTTGATCATCGCCGTAGCCGGCTTCGGGATTTTGGCGACCTTTTTCATGATCGTCGTGGAAAAAACGAAAGACATTGGAATCCTCAAGTCGCTGGGGGCCAGCGGATCTGGCGTGGCCTCGATATTCCTGGGCTACGGATTGTTATTGGGGGCCTTCGGGGCCGGCGTCGGCGCCCTGGCCGGATTGGTTTTCGTGGCGAACATCAATACCGTGGCGGACATGTTGGAAACGATCACCGGTCAGGAAGTGTTCGACCCCACCGTGTACTACTTCGAAACCATCCCGACTTTGGTGCAGCCCATGACGGTCGTGTGGGTGGTCGTGGGCGCTGTATTGATTGCCGTGATGGCTAGTGTTCTGCCAGCGATGCGGGCTGCCCGCATGCACCCCGTGGAGGCTCTGCGTTATGAATAGCACCGCTCGACCGATTCAGCCGCGCAAACGCGATGCGATTCCCTTGCGGGTTGTGGAGGCTGCGGGTCTGCAGCCCGCTTCGCCCACGCCCCCAGCGCCGGCGATCCTGCAGGCCACCGATGTTTACAAGTCGTATCGCCGCAACCGGCATGAAGTGCCCGTCCTTCGCGGGTGCAACTTCGCGGCCGCATCCGGCAAGACCACTGCCATCCTGGGGCAAAGCGGTTCAGGCAAGACCACGCTACTGCACTTGTTGGGCACATTGGATGCCCCCGACAGGGGCCGCATCGAATTCGATGGCCAGCGCATCGACAACTTGCCGCGAACTGCCCGGGACCGTTTCCGCAACAGGCAACTAGGGATGATCTTTCAGTTCTACCACTTGTTGCCGGAAATCACGGCCTTTCAGAACGTGCTTCTCCCCATGATGATTCACGCTGGTTTTCGCGGATACCTGCGGCATCGGCGACAATACCGGCAGCGCGCACAGGAATTGTTGGAGCGCGTCGGTTTGCTGCACCGACTGCATCACAAACCCCGCGAATTGTCGGGAGGAGAAATGCAACGGGTCGCCATCGCTCGAGCTTTGGTCGCTGGGCCGAAACTGTTGTTGGCCGACGAGCCGACGGGGAACCTGGATCGTCAAACGGGGCAGCGGATCCTGGACTTGCTCGACGACCTGAATCGGGAAGAGGGTTTGACGATCGTCATGGTGACCCACGACGAATCGATCGCCCAGCGGTGCGACGCGGTCGTCCACCTGGCTGATGGAAAAACGGTCGAGGTGTAGCCGTGAGAAGCGGCTCGTTGCCAGGCCTCCCATGGATTTGGGGGCAGCGAGTGGGTATCATAATGTAATGGATCGTGTCGAGGAGGGCTGCGTGCGTTGTCGCTGCTCCGGCACGGTCGCTGTGGCGTCCCGCCCAAATCGCGCCATGGTGAATGGCTGTCGAGAACGACCGCCGCTAGCATACCCGCCTGACCCTAACCTTCCTGCCGTCTCCCGAACCGTTTGCAGTACAGGCTGGGCCGCGTCATTGCGATCGATTTTCCGTTCGTGCGCCGAACGAAACGTTCCGCAGCCAACGGTCGTGGCCACAGCCGAATAGGGGTGTCCGAACCAAACTGGCACTGCGTTTGCAGTGGGAAAGGTCCCCGACCATCCTGCTGCCAGGCGCTCCGCCTCGACGTCCCTTTGCGGGCCTTGGGGCGGCCGGTGGAAAGACGGCAATGTGGAAACTGCGTATGAGAAAAAGAGTAACGAATATTCGGAATGCGATCGGAATTTGGGGGCTGTATGCGGCCCTTGCAGTACCAATCGTTGCACAGGAACCGGGAACTGGAACGCCGGAGCCCACCCTGCCCCCCGCCGCGCCGCTCAGCGCGCTGCAGCAGCGTGGGGCTGAGATTTATCGCGACCAGTGCGCGGATTGCCACGGCGCCCATGGTGAAGGGGCCGAGGGTGCCTACGAGGATCCCTTGATCGGCGACGAGTCGATCGGCCAACTGGCCGCTCGCATCGACAAGACCATGCCGGAAGGCAGTCCCGAGGATTGCCGCGGCGAAGACGCGCGGGCGGTGGCCGAATACATTTATGAGGCGTTTTACAGCGAAGCGGCGCAGATCCGCAACCGGCCTCCCCGCGTGATGTTGACCCACTTGACGACTGCCCAACTGCGGCAGAGTTTGGCGGACCTCTATTCGTTGGGCGCGACCCTGCCGCGCGAGACGGGCAACCGGGGGCTCAGCGCCCGTTATTACAACGGAGATCGTCGCAAAGAAGAAGAATTGAAACTGGAGCGCGTGGACCCGACGATCGATTTCGATTGGCAGCGCAACAGCCCTGTGGAGGGCGTGGACGCCGATTCATTCTCGATCGAGTGGAACGGAGGGCTGATGGTGCCACGCTCGGGCCGGTATGAGATCATCGTCCGCAGCACATGCTCGTTCCTGTTCTATTTGGGGGCTTCCGATCGGGAGTTCATTAACAACCATGTACAGTCGGGAAACAAGACAGAGTTCCGTCGTTCCATCTATTTGATCGACGGTCGAGTTTATCCGTTGCGGATCGAATTCCGCCAAAGGAAACGGAAGACGGAAATCCCGCCGGCCCGCATTCAACTGGCTTGGGTACCTCCCCAGGGTGTCGAGCAGACGATCCCAGCAGAGTATCTGGTTCCCGAACGTCCCACCGACACGTTGGCGATACAAACCCCTTTGCCACCCGATGATCGCAGCTATGGATACGAGCGCGGCATCGGCGTCAGCCGCGAATGGGAGGAGGCCACCACCGCTGCGGCGATCGAGTTTGCGGAGGTTGCCATCGAGGAACTGTGGCCCGAGTACCGTCGACGCCATCGCGGGAGAGACCAGCCGCGGGCGGCACTGCGTGGGTTCCTGCAGCAGTTGCTCGAAGCCGCCATGCGCCGGCCGCTGACGGACGAACTGCAGGAGCGGTATATCGACAAGCAGTTGGCGGCCGAACCGGATGACGGAGAGGCCATCAAACGCTGTTTGCTGGCAGGGTTAAAGAGCCCGTATTTCCTGTACCCAGACGTGGATCTCGATCAGCCGAAATCGGCTCGCGTTGCCAACCGTCTGGCGCTGATTCTGTTGGACTCGTTGCCGGCCGATGGCCGCATCCGTGCCGCCGCCCAAAAGAACAAACTGTTGACCGATGACGAAGTCCGACAAGTAGCCAGCGCATATCTGGACGACCATCGCTTGCGCTCCAAGACACGGGGCATGTTGCGTGGTTGGTTGAACCTGGAGCATATCGCCGACATCCGCAAGGACGAGGAACTTTTTCCGGGGTTCGACCAGGCCTTGGTAGCCGATCTGCGGATGTCGCTGGAACAACTGCTCGACGAAGTCGTTTGGCAACCGGAAAGCGATTACCGGCAGTTTTTCACGTTGAACCAAGGGATCACCACGCGACGAATTGCCGAATACTACGGCGAGGATTGGCGGCCAGCGGGCCCCTGGCGCCGTGGTTATTGGACGGAACCAACGGTGCCGTCACCAAAGCACTTGGGGCTGCTGACCCACCCGTACTTGCTCAGCGGATTGGCCTACCACGACTCGACATCGCCCATCCACCGCGGCGTGTTCTTGATCCGGTACATGCTGGGCCGCACGATCCGGCCTCCAGCCGACGCGTTTGCCCCGCTGAGCCCTGATTTGCACCCCGATCTGACGACGCGCGAGCGGGTGGAATTGCAGACCAGCCCCGAGTTCTGCCAGTCGTGCCATGAGAAGATCAACGCTTTAGGCTTCACCTTGGAAAACTACGATGCGGTCGGACGATTTCGCGAATTGGAACGGGGCAAGCCAATCGATCCTCGGGGCCGCTACGTGACCCGCGACGGACGCGAGATCGAGTTGCAGGGTGCGGCGGATGTGGCAAGATTTTTGGCTGAGAGCGACGATGCGGTGTATGCCTTCGTCAAACGGGCCTTTCAGCACTTTGTCAAGCAACCTCCGGCGGCCTTCGGGGCCGATACCATGGATCGCCTGGTGCAGCATTTCCGGGATTCCGGCTATAATATCCAAGAGCTGATCGTAGAGATCGCTGTCGAGGCTACCCGTCCCATCCGCACGGCGGCGGAACAGATCGCTTTCCAGGGTGATCCCGGGTAGAATAGCCCCCCCGAGGCACACGGCCTGGGTTGGAAGTCGATAGCGTATCCCTGCCATTTTGCATTTCCCACCTACCTTCCTTTCCATCCTACCTCAAGTACTCCAAGCATTCCCGCCAAAAAAAGGAGCAGCGCATGAACAGACGGCAACGTGTACTGGAAGCACAATCGCGACGAGAATTCATGAAGCGGTTGGGCATCGGCGCCGCTGCAGCCAATCTGTTATGGGGGCTCCCCAGTTTGGCACGGGCGGCAGCCGCCGGTCGGCGCAAACAGCGCGTGGTGTTCGTGTTCAGCCCCAACGGCGTGATCCCACAGCATTTTTGGCCCGACAAGACGGGTACCGAGTTTGACCTCAAACGCATTCTCCAGCCGTTGGCCGACCTCAAATCCCAAGTCATTACCTTGCACGGGATTTGCAACAGAATCAAAGGCGACGGCGACGGCCACATGCGGGGGATCGGCTGTTTGTTGACTGGCATCGAATTGTTCCCCGGGGACATCCAGGGCGGTTCCGACACACCGGCTGGTTGGTCGATGGGAATCTCGGTCGACCAACACCTTAAGAATCAACTGCAAGCCGATCCGGCAACGCGGACCCGATTCGGATCGTTGGAGTTCGGAGTCATGGTTCCCGATCGCGCCGACACCTGGACCAGGTGGTCCTACGCTGGCCCCAATCAACCTGTGGCTCCCATCGACGATCCGTACAAGATGTTCGACAAACTGTACGGGCAGACGAAGAATCGCGAGATTCTGGCGAGCGTATTGGATGACGTGACCGCCGACTTCGAACGCGTGCGGGACTTGCTGAGCCAGGAGGACCGGCAGTTGCTCGAACACCATGTGGAGTTGGTGCGGGGAATTGAAAAAGAGCTGCAATCCGAGCTGGAGCACAAGCAGCGGGGCGAAGGACAGCCGGCACAGAGCACGGAATCTCATTTGGTTCCGGAGCTGCCTCCGAATATCGAGGAAGAGAACGACAACATGCCCTTGCTGACCCGGATGCAAATGGATCTCCTGGTCAATAGTTTCATGGCGGATTTCGCTCGCATCGCCACATTCCAGATCACCAACAGCGTCGGTCAGCCGCGGATGCGATGGCTGGGTATCGACGAAGGGCACCATACGCTGTCCCACGAGCCTGATAGCAATGAAGACGCATACGAGAAATTGATCCAGATCAACACCTGGTATTGCGAACAAGTCGCATACCTGGCCAAGCGGTTGGCCGAGACGCCGGAGCCAGGAGGCGAAGGTTCCATGTTGGACAACACGACCATCATCTGGACAAACGAGCTGGGCAAAGGCAACTCGCACACCCGCGACAACATCCCCTTCGTGCTCGTTGGCGGCGGACTGGGATTCAAGACGGGCGTAGCACACGACTTCGGCAAAGTTCCTCACAATCGATTGTTAATGACGATTTGCCAGGCGATGGGACACCCGACCGAGTCGTTCGGCAATCCCGACTATTGCACCGACGGCCCCCTGACGGGATTGGCCTGATCGTGATGCAGCGCCGACACGGCGTTATGGGGAGTTGGATGATGCTGTGTACGCGCGGCTGGGGCGTCACGGAGGACAGGAATGCTGCCGGGGCTGGGGGTATGTGCTTTGCACCCCAGCCCGCAGGCGTTCGAGGGTTCGGCACTACAATTGCAAACTGCCGTGGGATGTTGTCCCCGAAAGGACGGTTGAGAAATGAACAAGTTCCCGATGCTGTGGATCTTCGGTCTGGCCTTTTTTTCCGCTTCGACCTGGGCGGACGACCGCATCAAGATCGTCTTTTTGGCCGGCAACCCGTCGCACGGATACGGTGCGCACGAACACCTGGCCGGTTCGCGCATTCTGGCCGATACCATCGAGCGAGCTACCGCAGGTCAGGTGCAGTGCGAAGTCTACGCCGGCGGTTGGCCGGCCGACGAAGCGGTGCTGGACGATGCTGACTCGATCGTCATGTATTGCGACGGAGGCGCGCGACATCCCGCCCTGAAGCACCTGGACGCGTTGGGGCGGCACATGGATCGCGGAGCGGGTTTTGTTTGCTTGCACTATGCCGTCGAAGTTCCCAAGGACAACGGCGGTCCGCAGTTTCTCGCCTGGCTGGGCGGGTATTTCGAAACCGACTGGTCGGTCAATCCCCATTGGACCGCAAATTACACCGAGATTCCCAAGCACCCAATCACCCGTGGCGTGCCCCCATTCAGTGCCAACGACGAGTGGTATTTTCACATGCGATTTGTCGACGACATGCGCGGGATTACTCCCATTCTGTACGCGGTCCCGCCAGCCGAAACGATGCGTCGGCCCGACGGGCCGCACAGTGGTAATCCCGTCGTCCGGCGTGAAGTGGCCGAAGGGGTCCCGCAAATAACGGCCTGGGCCTTCGATCGTCCTGACGGCGGCAGAGCGTTCGGGTTTACCGGCGGTCATTACCACTGGAACTGGGGGCGTCCCGAGATCCTGCGATTGGTGTCCAACGCGATTCTTTGGACGGCTCACGGCGATATTCCCGAGGGAGGATTGAATATCAACGCGCCAGCTCTGGATGCCTTGGTGCAGGGGCAAGACGAACCGGCGCCGAAGAATTTCGATCCCGCTAGAGTGGCTGAACAGTTTCGGTTGATTTCAAACTAGCCGTACAGCCCCGGGGCAGCCAATGCCAGCAGGGCTGCCCGCTTCCGCTCGGCAAGCACTGGCACAGTCGTCTCTTTTCCCAGATCGGTTACCACGATGTCGGATGGCGTGTCGCGCCCGTTGGTGGAACCAACGATACGAGTCACTGTGCCCGTAATTGATACGCATGCGCATTTGACTTCCGATCCGTTGCCGGAGCGTGTGGAAGAGGCGCTCGAGTTGTGCTCAACGGCCGGCGTTCAAGGCATTCTCAGCGTGGGGATCGACGTGGCCTCCTCCCGGCGGTGCATCGCTTTGGCAGAGCGTTTTCCACAGGTGCGAGCGGCCGTGGGGATTCATCCCAACGATTGCTGCCGCAGTGCGGCATCCGATTGGGAGGAGATTCGGCGGCTGTGCCGCCACCACCGCGTGGCGGCACTAGGAGAAACGGGTTTGGACCGCTACTGGGATGACTGTCCTTGGGAGGTCCAAGTCGACTACTTGCATCGTCACATCGCCCTGAGCCGCGAAGTGGGTTTGCCCATCGTCATCCATACCCGCGAGTGCGCCGAGGAAACATTGGCCATCCTACAATCCGCTGCGGCGGACGGTCCCTTGGCTGGGGTCATGCATTCCTTCACCGGCTGCTGGGACGTCGCTGCAGGATGCCTGGAGCTGGGGTTCTACATCAGCTTCGCCGGCATGGTCACTTTCAAGAACGCCGACGCGCTGCGCAACGTGGCGCGGCGCGTGCCCGGCGATCGCTTGTTGGTGGAGACCGACAGTCCCTACCTGACTCCGCACCCCTTTCGCGGAAAACGCCCCAATCATCCAGCATTGGTCACGCACACGTTGGCGTGCCTGGCTGAAGTGCGTGGGACGCCGCTCGAACAACTGGCTGCCCAAACAACTGCCAACGCGGAGCGTCTGTTCGGCCGCTGGGATTAAATGGCATCCGCTCGGGAGAGTATGCGCGCTGATCGGCTTACACAGCGAGTGGCAACAGGCAGTCGGAGAGGGCATTCAAGCACGGCTGGCGCCGGCGGCCACCGTCTGCATCACCGATTTCGAGAACTGCCAGAACAAACTGGATGAGTGCCCCAGCGCTCCTCCTACCGTTGCAGGCCACCACCCAATCCGTTGCAGGGGCTGGATTCGAGCTCCCCAATGAAACTTGTATTCCTCGGCTCCCCGCATCAGATCAAGGTATTGCAGTCCGCGCTCGATGGCGGATTGCACCAGAGTGATCATCGACAAAGCCCCGGCATTGTGCTCCAACCCTGCAACGGCCAATCCCGATTGGTACGCATACATCGTCCGCGGGCCCAGCAGCAGGCACTCGACCGCCAGAAAGCGCCCATCCATTTGGATAGCGCGGATTTCGGCCATTCCACGGGGCGCCAGTCTCTGAATCGCGGTGTGCAGGAAGCGTTCGAATCTTGGGTCGTCAAACGCCCCGCCGCCTAGTTGGGATCGCCGTTCGTTGTGCAGCGTCACCAGCAGCTCAAATGCCACGTCGGGGTGCCAGTCCTCCACGGTGGAGCGAGTGATGACGCGACCAGTGTCCAAGTACCCTCGACACCATCGACGACACCGTTTGCGGTGATTGCGTGATAAACCGGCCAGGTAGGATTCCCAATTGACAGGCAATTCGATGCAACAGGTCGGTAGCGCGTCGCTCAAGAGCACTCTACCGGTCGGGATTTCGCCTAAATTGGAGAACAGGCGGTGGGTCGGCCCGTCACGATCGACGGCTTCAAAGTCGATGCGATTCCACTCCAGGGCAGCGCGCGCGTCGATCAACCACTGTAACGCGCCAGCATAGATTTCGGCATCATCCGTGCCGACCAACATCTCGGCGTGGTCTGTACACGCCGCGCCGTCCCCTAACAATCGCAGGCGGCCGCTCGAAACATACAAAGGAGCAATGGCCAGCAGACGGCCATCACCGTTGGTCACCTTCAGCAAGCACAAACGGTCCGCCGGTTGGCTGAAAGCCTCCCACCATGCCAGCAGCCAGTCGGGGTGCTGGTGTGGTTCAGCAACCAGCCCACACCATTGCTCGTACAATTCCGATCCCCATGGGCAGGTATCGACGGCGCTGAAATGGGTCATGATTCCGATCCACTTGTCTGCAATTCACGTGGAATGACGACCTGTGCCTGTTCGATCATCGAGATGCCGTTTGGTTGGTCGAGATCGATCTTGAACGCCTTGCTATAGACGAACTGGTCCTTAGCCTTGCCAGCCGTCAAGCGACGGCTCAACCGAATTCCACGAATCAACGCTTGTTTGACGTACGCCTTCCAGTCATCGGCACTGGTCGATCTGCAAAACCGACCGCAGTTTCGCCTCAGCCAGTAATTCGCCTCGTGCACATTGATGCGTCGCCGTGCGCGAGGATTCTTGTGCTCGGTCGACAAGCTGACACAGAACCCTCCCAGGTTTTGGACGCGATGGGGTGTCAACTGGGGCCAGGTCAACAGTTGTCCGGGTTCAACATCGAACACGAGCGCGAAGCGGTCGAAGGCCGGGTCGTACGGCACATCCTCGGACAATTCGCCAGCACACACTTTTTCCAGAACGGTCTGAGACACGAATCGCAGGTCGAAGTGCGGATAGACCCAAACGCGTTTGCGTCCCCGGATATGCCAAAGCATGTTGACGGGCATGTCCACGTGGTAGGGAACCATTGCCGTGCTAGATGAGATCAATAGATTGGCCGAACGTTGCTCCGCTTTGAAACCCGGCGATCTGGATTCCAGTTCCGCATAGATCGAATCGACGGCCTCGCGAATCTCGCGGTCAAAGTCAAGGATCCGGCGAACATTCAGCCAAAGCTTTCCCTCGTGGACCAGGCGGATGATCTGTTCTCCGCTGGCTCCGTTGCGTTCTCCCTCGATCCAGTCAAATCGCGTTGGATCATCCCCCATGGTCGAGATCGTCAGTTCGCTCTCCGGATGATTGTCCAGAATGCGGGCCAGATTCTCATCCGAAAAGAGCCCCGTTTCCGCCAATGCGTGTTGTGCTAGAATGACGCCACGCTCAAGGGTTAGGAAATCGTCGTTCGTCCAGTCCTTTAGTAGCGAAGCAAACACCATCGGGCTCAACCTTTCGATAGTTGGTGGAAGGCTGTTGGGCGACCATGTGGGAAGGGCTGTTTTGGCGGCTGATGTTGAAACCTAGACTGTAGTATGTATTCAGCCCCCACACAGGCCGCTGTATTTCCCTGAGACGCAGTAGTCGTGTGCCAACTCTACCGGTCGTGCCGATTGGGCAGCATGCTTCAGGAACGCTCGAGCAGGCAGGGCCAGGCGTCTTCACTCCACGATTGGGATTCCGTAGCCGTGTTGGAACAACAGTGTGCTTTCGGAGTATCTTCGGGCAATTGCCGGGCGGACGTGGCGCCGGCGTCTCCGACGCTCGCGGACCATGAAACCCGGGTGGTTTCCATGCCATTCCTGGTGACCCTGATTGGGTTGGCAGTCCTCGCGTCGATCGGTGTCGGGGTTGCTGCCTACCGGGCCAGCCTCAGGGCTGTGAAGAGAATCGTGGCCAACGAGAATCTGGCTCTGGCTGAATCATTAGATCGTATCGTCCAAGGCGAGATGCGCTCGGTTGCCGATCCTGATCGCGATTTGGAACGGACGAGGGATCGAGTCCTGCAGTACTGGCGGGAGGTAGAGCCTCCGTACCCGGGGATGTTCGTTTGCATCGTCGATCCGTCGGGCAAGATCGTACGCCACTCGGCCAGTCCGGACGGTGTGGGGCGCGAGGTCGGCCAGGTCGTATTGGAGTCCGGCGCGGAATTTACCTTGTCGGATCTGCTGCAACAACATGGTCGATGGAGTGGCGAGAACATCAATGCCGCCGGCATGCAGCAGTTGGTGGGTTATTACTACAGCCCCCGGGTCGAGGGGGCCATCGCAGTTCACGTTCCGCAAAGTGCAATTACCGCATACTATCAGCAGACGATGGTGCCTTGGCTGTACGCATTCGGTGGAGTCACTGGATTTCTGATCCCCACCTTGTTCGGCTTGCTGCTATGGCACCTCGCCTCCACGCGACAACGACTCCGACGCTACATCGCGCAAATCCAAGCTTCGGAATCGAGATTGCGGGCCATGTTGAACGCGGGACCGGAATGCATCAAGATGCTCGATGCGCAGGGAAACCTCGTGGACATCAACCAGGCGGGGTTGCAAATGGTCGAGGCGGAAGAGTTCGAACAAATCGGTGGACAGAATGTAAGTCGTGTCATCGTACCGAAATGGCGTAAGGCGTTTGTCGACTTGAATCGCCGCGTGTTTCAGGGGCAAACCGCCATGTTGCGGTACGAGGTCGTGGGACTGCGTGGAACCCACCGATGGTTGGAAACACACGCCGCACCGGTGTACGACTCTGCCGGAAAAGTCGTTGCGCAGCTAGCCATCACCAGGGATATTTCGCGCCAGGTAGCCGCCGAACGGGAACTGCAGGAAAGCGAGCAAAAATTCCGTGAACTGGCCGAGAACGCGCCGGTTTGCATCGGTATTATCCAAGACGGGCGGCGCGTTTATGCCAATGAAAGAATGCGCGAGTTCACGGGGTACAGCGCGGAGGAGTTAAGCCGCTTACCTCCCTTTCACAACGCCGATGTGGAAACTCGGCGACTCGTGATGGAGCAAGTGAAAAAGTGTTTGCAAGCGGGGACGCCGACGCGGTTGGAATTTGAGACCCATCGAAAAGACGGTACGTCCCGCTGGATCGATCTGGCGGTGCGACGCATTCAATTCGACGGACGCCCCGCAGTGCTGGCAGCAGGGATCGACGTAACCGACCGGCGCCGCGCGTACGCGGAACTGGACCGCAAGAAACAGGAATTGCGGCAACTGAACGAATCGTTGGAAAGGTCGGTGGCCGAACGAACGCATCAATTGCAGGATAGCAATGCGGAGCTCGAATCATTCGCGCACACCGTTTCACACGACCTGCGGGCGCCTTTGCGGGCCATGGAGGGATTCGCCGTTGCGCTGCTGGAGGATTTCGGACCGCAGTTGGGAGACGAGGGCCGCGAATACGCGCAGCACATCTTCGCTGCCACGCATCGCATGGATTCCTTGATCAACGACCTGCTGTCGTACAGCCGGCTGAACAAGACCTCCATTCATTTGACGGATGTCGATTTGGAAGACGTGATAGGCTCCGCCCTGCAGGACCTGGCTCCGGACATCGATCGCGCTCAAGCCATCATCCACCTTCCGGCGATTTTTCCCGTCGTACGTTCCAACCGTCGAATACTAAAGCAAGTCATAACCAACCTGGTATCCAACGCTCTCAAGTTCGTGGCCCCAGGCACGAAGCCCGAAGTCACGATTTCCGTCGAAGAGCTTCCCGCGGCCGCGCGCATCTCCATCAAGGACAATGGGATCGGGATTCCGGAGGACTATCACGAGACGATTTTTCGCGTTTTCGAACGCTTGCACGGAATTGAGACCTACCCGGGAACAGGCATCGGCCTGGCCATCGTGGCGCGCGGTTGCGTTCGCTTAGGTTGCCGCTACAGCGTCCGCTCCGAACCGGGGAGTGGCAGCACGTTCTGGATCGAAGTACCGAAGGATACTCCGCATGTTGACCGCCCGCGACTGCACATTGCTCATCGTTGAAGACGACCCGTTCGACGTCAAATTGATCCAGCGCGCTATGAGCAAAGCCCGCATTGCCAATCCTTGCCGTATCCTCAGCGACGGGGAACAAGCGATCCATTATCTGGCGGGACACCCCCCGTATAGCGACAGAAATTCCAACCCAATTCCCATACTTATGCTGCTGGATCTCAAATTGCCGCGTAAGAGCGGCTTCGACGTGATAGAATGGGTGCGTGCTCAACCGGTCCTGAGACGACTGCCTATCATCGTCTTGACCTCTTCCGCTGAATCCCCAGATATCAGCCGCGCCTATGACTTAGGCGCGAATTCCTATCTGGTGAAACCCGTTGGCAATGACGCTCTGGTCGACATGCTGCAGAACTTGGAATTGTTTTGGTTATGTACCAATACATTTCCCGACATCGCATGATGTGCCAGCGCGCTGCCCCCCCAAGAATTCATTCGTTCGCCGTTACGGCACCCCGCCTTTCAAGACGTTGCACTCCATTTTGCTGATCAGATTGTACGGTTCGGAATCCTCAGGAGAGAACCTTGAATATCGCACAAACATCCAAACTACGTATCCTCGTAGTTGATGACAATCCGCAGGATCGAAGGCTGGTGATTCGCGAATTGCGCAAAGCTTTTCCCGATGCGGAATTGCTGGAAGCGGTCGAGCAATCCCAGTTCGATGCCCATTTGGCCCAGCGACGATTCGATGTCGTCGTCACCGATTATCACCTCAAATGGTCCGACGGCATCCGTGTTCTGAGAGCCGTCAAACATGCCATGCCCTATTGCCCGGTGATCATGTTCACGGGAACAGGCAGTGAGGAAATTGCTGTCGAGGCGATGAAGCACGGTTTGGACGATTACATCATCAAGAATGTACAGCATTTGGTTCGTCTGCGCGGTGCGGTCCACGCGGCTCTGGAGCATGCAGGCGTGCGGATTCGCGCCGAGCATCTGGCTTCGCAACTGCAATCGATCCTGGCAAGTATTCGTGTTGGCGTATTCTCGATGACATTGGACGGTCGGTTCATCGACGCCAACCGCGTCATGCTGGATATGCTGGGATGCTCGTCGCTGATCACAGCGGCTCGAACCTCGATTGCTGAATTCATGCAATCGCCTCAACTCTGGGCAGACCTGCAGCAGCGCATCAAGCAATCCCCAGGCGTGGAAGAGATCGAGTTTGCGCGCACTGGATCTGACGGCAGTACCACCTGGTATCGTCTGGCAGCGCGGCGCGTCGAATTGGAGACGGGCGAGGTACGGATCGACGGCCTGGTTGAAGACATCACGCGCCGACGGCAACAGGGCGCCGTGGAGCAGCAAGCGGCGGTGGCTCGAGCTCGCATCGCCATGCTATCTCCCCGGGAACAAGATGTGCTTCAAGGGGTCGTTGCCGGGTGGCCCAATAAGACCATTGCTCGGCGTTTGGACATTAGCGAAAAAACCGTAGAAAAACACCGATCGAACTTGATGAGAAAGCTGGAATTGAAGAGCGTCGCCGAACTGGTTCGTTTGGCGGTAGTTGCGGACTTCCCCCAGCAGGGTGGGGAAAGTACCAATGGGTGATCCCCCCCAGTTGACCGTCTTTTCTCTTGAACCCCCGGTTAAATAACCAATAACTAAGGGTAGCGTACAAGGCAGTACTACATAGTACTGGCGCGCCAATCCTGCAACTTTCACATTTGTGCGGCGCGTTTCGAACGCGTCAAGGTCACGCACGATTCGTTGTCGCCGCTGACGTATCTGCTTCTCGAACAATGGTGCATCAGTTGGGCGACGAGAGCTAACAAGACTCGTACAGGGCCGCTGGCACGGATCGGGCGTCGTGCGGCGGTCCTAACGGCGGTCTCCACCGGTAATCTTCGAGGGCGGGGCAACCTCGAAGAGCCAAAATGCTGGTGGAGGCCGCTCTTTTTATTCTCTCAGTGTTCGTTCCAGCCCGCCGGCGAGACCGCCCGACTTCGGGTCTGCACTGCATGCCGTTTTCGCGTCTTTACCTCGCCGCCCCGTGATACCGCATCAATAGGTCGCGGAGCACCTGCACCACATCGGGATGCTCCTCAGCGATATTCTTGTCTTCCCCCGCGTGGCGATGGTCGTAGAGTTCCACGTAGCCATCGCGATGTTCGACCATGCGGAAACGGTCTGTCCGCACGGTGTGGGCCTGCTTGAAGTAGGAAATGGCGAAACCGCCGGAGGAATCTGGATGATCCAAGACCGTAGTCAGCGATTGCCCATTCAGATCGGGCGGCACAGGCAGATCGGCTAATTCGCACAGCGTCGGGAAGATATCAACGGACTCGACGATGGCCGAAGTATGCTCCCCCGGCCGCTTGATTTCCGGATAACGGACGAGCAGGGGCGAACGCAACGACTCCTCGAATAGAGTATGTTTGCCCCATACTGCCCGTTCGCCCAAGTGCCAACCGTGATCGCCCCACAGCACGACGATGGTATCGTCGGCCAACCCCAACGTATCGAGTCGAGCCAGCAACTTGCCGACCTGTGCATCGGCAAAAGAAACGCATGCCGCATAATGGCGTCGAACCTCATCGGCGAACTGCGTATCGACGTTCGGGTTTTTCCCCCACCGGTTGTACTTCATGAATTCGCCCGAACCATGCCAGGTGGAGCGCCACGTCGGTTTTTGCGGGTGGGGGATGGGAGGGATTGGCCTTTGTGCATAGGGCAGCAAGTACCGTGCGGGGGCGCCGAAGGGTAGATGGGGACGTAGAATCCCGACCGCCAAAAGGAATGGCCGCTCGTCGGCAGCCAGCAACTCAATCTGATGGAGCGCCTCGGGAATC
>RFIQ01000083.1 GCA_003695565.1 Planctomycetota bacterium
CCCTTGCATGATCGATTGCGGTCAGCCATTTTTCGTTGCAGATTGCAACGCGAAACCTTGGCGCGCCGACCCAACATGCTGCGCCGCGTTGGTGAGTGATGGCACCTGTCATCGCGCCGCAGGCCACGCACTCGGCGAGTGCGAGGCACGTGGGATTGCTTGCTCTATTGCAGTTGAAGACTGACGCTCGGCGAGCGTCAGGCACGTGGGATTCTCTGTGGTAACAGTTGCAATCTTCGCAACAACTAGAGAGGCTCTAACGCAGATATGGAAAGTCCTCAGCAGTATGCACCAGTCGAGCTCGAACGGGATTGTTGCGGATATAGCGAACTATTCTCTCGTCTTCTTCGTCGCTGTGGGACCAGTGGTCAAAAGCATTCGGTTTGCCAGAACCGATGACCCTTCAGGCGTTGATCAATCTGTGCTGTACGGCGGCCGGTCCAGCGTTTGAGATTCTCCAACTCGTGCTTGAGCGAACGCCCATCAGCCAGTTCGAATCAGAAGCCAACTTGAACTAAGAGACCGACTGGCCCGCAAAACCAGCACCACCTCAGGCGCTATCCAGTGGCGTGCCGCCACAGATCAGCCGGCGGTGCGAGGTGGTCGACGTCTTCGGCCGATTCAATCCACCCCCAGTCCTCCGTCTTGGGATTCTGCTCGTACCACAACCAATCGATCTGCGGGGCATTTCTGGGCTTGGCAGCGCGTCGCGGGGCGGGGCGTGGCTCGGAATCTGGTGGATGGAGTTTGAGCCTCGGCTGGGCCGGCACCGGCTCGCTTTCCGCAGGTTCCTCCGTCGCCGCATCAGATTCATCTGGCTCTGCCGCTGCACCAATCTCCACTTCCTCTTCAGCATTCTCGTCCGACATTTCGCCCTCCTCGGTGTCATCCACCGAGTCGGTCAACGGTTGGCCTTCCGCCACCTCCTCATCTTGCCACGACGCTGCTGATTCCTCTTCCGCCACTACCGGCGCCTCCGGCTGTTCGTAGGGCCTCTCGGACGTCTCGATGCGCGGTTGGTAGATCTCGGCCTCGCCCGGATGCCCCTGTTCGGGAAGCACCCGAACCTGCACGCCGATGTCGAAAAACATCTGCATGATGTGCTCGTGGCAGGTGAACATCAGGACCTGGTGTCCCAAGTCCGCAAAGTCTCTCAGAACACGGGCGGCAGCTTGAGCGCGATGGGCATCGAAGTTGACCAACACGTCATCCAGCACCAACGGAATCTGAACGCCGCGCCGCGCGTAGGCTGCTGCCAACGACAAACGCAGCGCGATAAAGACGGCTTCGCGAGTCCCCCGCGACAGGACTTCCAACGGCAAGGACTGGCCGGCGGCGTTGTCGATCTTCAGTTGATTCTTGCCCAGCGGAGTCCAGATCCGCACGTACTTGCCTTCGGTCAACTGCTTGAGAAAACTAGACGCTTCGCGGAGCGTCTCCGGTTGGCGTTCGGCTTCGTAGACTTCGCACACCCGGTCGAGCAACCAGGTCGAGGTGGCCAAGGTTTGCCATTGGCGTGCACAAGCTTGGATCTGATTCTCCACGCAGGCCAGGTCGAGTTTGACTTCCGCCAATCGCGTGTTCGACGCCAGGGCTTTCATTTCCTGATTGATCTCGCCCAGGCGCTGGTTGAGTTGCCCGATCCGCTCTTCGGCCTGGGCGATCCGCCGCAGCGCACCATCGACGCGCCGCTGTAGCTCTTCCGCGCTGTGTTGATCCAGCAACTCCATGATACGTTCGTACGGTGCCTGGCCACCGATCATGGTGCGGATCTGTTTGGTCCGTTGTTCGATTTGTTGCGCCAAGTCGAAGTGCTGCCGTTTCTTGTCCAGCAAGGCCAGCAACTCCTCCTCCGACTCGCAACCATACTCGCTCAGCAACGCGTCCCGCCGTCGCTGGAGTTTGGCCAGGCTCTTCTCTACCGCAGCGATTTGGCGGCCCAGTTGCTGGTCCTCCTCCCGCATGCGTTTCTTCTGAGCGATGAACTGCCGCTGGGAGGTAAGCAGGGTGTTCAGTTGCGCGAGCTGCCGCAACGCACGGTTGGCCGGATCCTCGTCGTGGCCTTCGTGATCTTTCGCTGCGGCCTCAAGTTTGGCATTAGCATGGGACGAATCCTGGGGCGTATGAGCCGCCTCGGCAGTCGCCCCGGAGGTGGCAAAGGCCTGTTGAGCCAGAGCATCGATGCGGACAGCAATGGTGTTCAGTTCCGCCCGGCGAGCCTCCAGCTCTTCCTCCAGGCTGCGCAACCGACGGCGAGTTTGCAACAGTGATTCGTACCCATCGGCCATAATGCGAATGCTCTTGGGCGACATCGATTCGCTCAAGCCCATTTGCACCAACGTTTGCCGCCACTTCAGTTGAGCCGAGCGGAGCGCCTCCTCGGCCTTCGCCACCCGTTTCTTCGCGCTCTGGTACCGCTCGACGGCCGCCCGATAGTTGTGCCATACCGGCAGGAGATTTTCCAGCGTCTTGACCTCAGCCTCAGCCTCTTTCAGTCGCGCCTCCACCGAACCCTGATAGGGGGGCAAACGGCGTTCCAGGTCGTCGCGTTCCGATTCGAGTTTCCGTATCTCCTTGCGAATTGCGTCGATCTTTTCCTCGACTTCATCCAACTCCGACACCGTGCCGCGGTCCAGCACATTGCTCCACATCAGCCCGAAGAACAGCATGAACATGCCGCTGATCACGAACAGCAATCCCGTTTGGGAATCGGTCGCTCCTTCCGGATTGAAAAACGGCAACAGCTTCCCCAAGCCCCACAGGAACAGGAACGCCCCGGCGACGAACAGGATCCCCATCATGAAGGACCGTTCGACCGGCAGGGCCTCGTCGCACTGCAGGTCGATGGCCTCCTCCTCCAGTTGCTCCAGCCGACCGCGGAGCTTCTCCAAGGACTCGTCCAGGTGCATGCGTTTGCGCAGCAGGCTGACCAGCTCCGTCTCCTTCTGAATCGCCTGGTGGATGTCTTTCACATCGCGGTTTTCCATGGCCGCATCGAGTTCGGCCTTCAACCGATCCGCTTCCTGTTTTTCCGCTTCGACCTGTTGCCGCGCTTGCTTCAAACGCGTGCTCCAAGTGCGAACTTCGCCCGCCGGTTCCATCAGTTGATTGATGGCCTGCCGTGACAGGTCCGGCAGGCGGGTCATCCGCCGATCTTCCAGCAGGGACTGTTGGTCTTCCTCGCTGAGCCCCAACCGCTGAGCGTCCTCGATCAACTCCAGTTGCGTTTCTTCAATTTGTTGCTCCAGACGCTGGATCGTCTTCTGCATCGCCACGATCCACGGTTGGTGTTCGTTCGCGGCCTCGATCTTGGCTGCCAGATCGAAGATGCCGGGCCGCAACGGCAATGCTTTCGCCCGTTCGCGGAGCTGGTGCCGGTCTTGCCGCAATTCCTGCAACTGTGCCTGCCGTTCGGCGATCCGACGCTGGACCTCCTGCAGTTTGTCAGCCGCATCGTCGGGCAAATCGAGCCGCGCTCCCAGCCGCTGCCGCTGTTCCTGCAGATCGCGCTGCTCCAGCCATACCGGCCGAACCTGCAGCGCCAACTCGTACAACCGAGCCTCCAGCTCCCATTGTTCGATACGCTCTTTGAGCTCTGCCAACTCGGCCTGATGCGAACGTCGGTGGGCCGCCAGTTCGGCCCACCGACGACCGCTGTCGACCAGAACCTGCAGTTCGTCCTTCAGCTCCTGCCGCCGCTTCATCAGTCGTGGCAATTGTCCCTGATCGGCTGCACGTCCCACGATTTCCCGGCGGGCCGCAGCCAGTTGCCGCATCACATCGACCAGCGACACGCGGTCCAAGCCGCTGGACAACTTGTACAATTCGTCGGCCGCCGCCGTGTCGTCCAGGGTGCTCAATTCCTGCAACTCGCGCAGACCGATGGCGAACACGTTTGTAAAAACGCTCTCGTCCATCTGGCCCAGCAACATGGCCAACCGATGATGTCCGTGCTGCATCCCCTCGCTGTCGGTAACGATCAGTTTTCCAGGCGATCCGTCGGAATCCAATTCTCCGCGTCGACAGATCTCGTAACTTCCCCCCGGCCCCTGCACGCGCAGCACACCACCCGGACGCCCACCATAGACGGGCGGCAGGTAACGCTTACGGCGCTGAGGAGTGAACCCGTAGAAGACCGTGCGAAGAAACTGCATTAGAGTGGTCTTGCCGGCTTCATTCGGGCCGTAGAAGACCGCCATGTTGTCGGGCAAGGAGTGGACCGTCAAACCGCTCCACACGCCGAAACCGTCGATCTGAATGTCTTTGATTTTCATTGGTCGGATCCTCCGAATCGGCGCGTGGAGGCCAGCAAATCGACTTTCCGGCCGCGCAGTAAATCAATCCCCAATAACGTGCTCTGCGCCAACCGGGCCGCCTGCTCCTCGGGCTGGTTGATCGCCAGGGCTACCTGCCAGGCTTTGGTTGCGGGAGTTTCTGCGTCGATAATCGGCTGCAGGTCCACCTTAGCGGCCTTCTTCCTGCTTTGCTCTGCAATGCGCAAGAAATCGCCCAGAATCGTATCCTCTTGCTGCCACTGGTCGGGCAGTTTGCGCGGGGGCAGCACCTCGATGTCCAAAGACCAGCAAGCGGGCTGGCCCTGACCGAATTCTCTCCGCAGCCAGTGCAGCAACTCCTGGAGCGTGGCCGGGCTGAGGCTACCGGTCGGCTCTCCCGGCAACTGCACTCGCCATTGGACCAGTAAGTGGCGTCCATGCGATTCGGACAACAACCGCGACACCCGCTTGGCACAGGCTCGCTTCAAATCGTCCTCCATCGCCTGGTCTTCGGCGTCGATGTCCTGCTCGGTATACCGTACCAGGTCCACTTCGATCTGGCGGACCTGGACGCAGTCCTGAGCATCGACGTCGACCAGCAGGAATCCGTGTCCCCCCTCCTCTTGCAATCGTCGCGCCTGCGGCGTGCCGCAGTACCGGATGGCGGGCTCCTCGGTCTGCAAGACCGTCATTTGATGGCGGCCTCCCAATGCCCAGTAATCGACCGACTCGGCCGCCAAGGTGTCTGCGTCGCCTTCGCCATACGCCACGGCGATCACATAAGTCCCGTCTGGATCGTGGGCGTACTCGGCCGCCCGAATGATCTGGTTGTCGTTGCTGCTGCGCCCCAATATCGTGGCTATCGGCTCTCCGCTGCGGCGAAAGACATGCGCCTCGACCGCGTCCTTGCCCATCAGGTGGACGTTGTCGGGCAACGCAATGGAATCGGGCCATCGGTCCGGGCCATCGACGCGGCCGCCCGCCCAAAAGACTGCGATGTTCCGCTCGCGAAGCGTCTCGAACTGCTCCAGCAGAAAGGCGACTCCCTGAGCGCCGCAGGCCGCCGGATTCAGAATATCACCGGCCAACACAACGAAATCCACGTTCTCGACCACGGCGTACTCGAACACCGCCTCGGCCGCCTTCCAGGGCGCTTCGATAACTGTGCGCCGCAGGTGATCGGGCAAATCGAGAATGTCTTGCAGCGGCTGCTCTAAATGCAAGTCGCTAGCATGGATAAAACGAAACGATTCCTTCGCCATCGCCAAACCTTCCCTGGTTGGAGCCGTCCAAAGTCACGCGGCAGTGTAGCCGATCGAGTCGCTCCAAGCCAACACCGGTTCCACCGCACCCCTTCCGGGGGAGGAGAAGGCTAGGCCAGGCGTGTGAAGCTCTATGTTCGAGTGAGGATTGGTCTGGTATCGGAAGGGAAAAAGTAGGAGACTGTTCACGGCTTGAGGCAAAAAGTTGGAAAAAATGGCCACGATTAGGGAGGAAAGAATCGGTATGTCCACTGGCGATCAAAACACTCAGCAGCCGTGTGTCAAACAGCAGATTCAACGGAAATTGGAGGAGCTTGCCGCACTGGTCTCCCAACAGGAGTACGGGCCGGATGGACCGCCCAAGGATCTGACTTTTCGAGAAATCGAAGAGGTCGGGTATCAGGTAGGGCAACTGGCGGCCCAGAAGTTCGAGTCGGTCGTCACCGCGCGACACCACCAACACCCCGAAACGAAGCAACACCAGCGGAACTCCGAGGAGAGTTAAGCACCGTCCTCGAGGCCACCAAGCCAGCCTGCGCCATAGTAGCCCGCCAGCCCCAGGCGGAACCAGCCTGCCCCAGAGTAGTCCGCCAGTCCCTGGCGGAACCGAAGACAGACGCACCAGAGAGGGCACCAGAGAGCACAGAGCGGGAGAGGGAGAGGGAGAGATATAACACGGCCAATGGAGGCTGCTCATCGACGGGCTGCTCGGACACCGCGACGACGGCCAGCGGGTCTTCTTTGCCCGCGCTAACCGATCGATCATCTCGCCGCGCGACACCCCCAGCACCTTCGTTTTCCCTGCGTCTTGGCG
>RFIQ01000084.1 GCA_003695565.1 Planctomycetota bacterium
CGGAGAGCCCCCAGCCTTCGTCAGACGATCTGTTTGGTGCACCGGAGAGCCCCCAGCCTTCGGCGGACGACTTGTTCGGTCCGGCATCCAATGATGAAGGCGCTTCCCAAGACGACAATGCTTCGGGGGAAGGCGCCTCCTCCGACTTGTTCGATGTAGGAACCGGTGCGGACGATCTGTTCGGCCCACCCCCCACCGACGCTTCCGACAGTTCGTCGTCCTTGTTCGATCCGGCCGAAATAAAACAGATACCTGCGTCGACCGAGTCCGATCCGACTTCGGACTTCGACGCGTTGTTCGGTGATCCCCCTGCCGATGCGGCGGAGAAGGACGCCTCCGCAGCGATCGAAAAAGCGCTCCAACTGCGAACCTGGCACGATAACACTGGGTTGTTCCAGGTCGATGCCCGGCTGGTCGAGGTCTACCCGGACAAGGTGCGGTTGCTGAAGGCAAATGGACGAACCTGCACCGTGCCCTTGCGACGCCTCAGCCCTGCGGACTTGGGCGTGGTCCAGCAAATTGCGGCGATCCGTCCGGACGCCGGCGTGAAGTTCATTTCGATCGAGAAGTAACCGAATTGAGACTTCGCATTACCGCCGAACGAATAGCAATTCTGTTGTGCTTGCATTGGGTGTTGATCGTCTTGGCATTGTCCAGCAATCTGGCCCCCAGCATGCTCCAGGGAATGTTGCTGGAATGGACCAGCCCGTACTTGTATGCCACGCATCAGGCCTACGGTGCGGTGCCGTTGGAGATCACGCACGGTGAATCGATCGATCGGACGCTGCTGGTCGAAACGCAAGACGAACATGGTACGTGGTGGCCCGTCGATCTTGGGCAGCAGATGCCCCGCGAGGGAGAATTGCGATGGACGAAGTCCCGGTGGAGCCAGGTTTCCCGTGTTTTCCGCATCATCGCCAACGAGCTGAGCGATGCGGAGATCCTGGCGGAAGTCGCGTTGGCCCTGGTGCGGCATCAGGAGGCAACCCTCGGCAAGGAGGTCCACGCCGTTCGGCTGATCGAAATGCCGGTGCCCAGCTACGACGAATACATGGCAGTAGCGGACGATGGTCCGGCTGCGTTGGTCGAGGTGATCGATCCGCAGGTGATCTACCAGGCTTCCGTGGCCCGACGCGGCGAATTGATTCTGGGCGTGACTCCAGTCCTGCCTGAATTCCGCGTGGCCAGACCGGGTGGTGGGGGGAGTTGATGAAGCGTGTGCCGCGCGGGTTCGTCGTTGGGAGTTGGGGGAGCCGTCTGCTGGCGAAGCTGTGTCCCTACCGGTACCCCGCCTCGGGGCTGATGGTGTATCGCACGTTTCTGGCCATCGCCTTGGCGATTTGGTGGGGCAGCTATTTCTTCGATGCGCATTTGTGGTTCGGGCCTGCGGGAGTTCTCGCCAGCGACACTGCAGCGGCGATGTTGGAGTATGAGGAAATCCCGGCGTGGCAGTCTTGGTCGCCGTTGTGGTGGTCGGATCAATTGTGGATCTACTACCTGTGGATCATCGCCGGGATGGCCACGGCCGGATGGGTTGGCGTCGGGTGGAATGGACGGATCGGAGCAGCCATTGCGGTCCTCCTGGTGATTGGATGGGCCAATCGAATCGCCTGGTTGGCCGGACCGGTGGAACCCGCAGCCGTCTCACTGCTCGGTTTTCTTCTCATTGCGCCCGGGCCCTGCTGGCTGGCCTGGCAGCGCGGAGCGTACACCGGTCCTGCAGGCGATGCCGATGGCGACAGCACCTCTCGCATCCTCGATGCCCTGGCGCTGAAGGCCGTCCGCGTCCATGTGTGGTTGTTGCTGGCCGCGGGCCTGGCCAGCCAACTTGCCGGAATTGTCTGGTGGCGCGGCGAAGCGGCGTGGTGGTTGGCTGCCAGCGGTCACTCTTGGAGCTTGAGCATGCCGGGCCTGTTCGGTCACCCCTTGTTGGTCAACGCCTTGACCCACGGCATGATTGGCCTGCAGGTCGTGACGTTGTGGATGCTAGCCAGTCGTTCGGGCGGCCGGATCGGGATCGCACTGGGACTGGCGTATCTGTTCAGCCTGGCCCTGTTGGCCGATCATGCGTTGTACGCCGCACTCCTGGCAGCGGCGCTTTCCAGTTACTGGCCCCAGCCCATCAAAGGTGAATGATGCTCGAGCAGAAGGAATACCGGTTGCATTCGTCGCGCGGTTCGCAGACCCGCTCTGTTGCATTTTTTCTCCCATGCTGCGCAGTGTTGTGGGGAGTGTTTCTGCCGACCGGGGCTGTCGCACAGCCCTTTGATCCGGCGCCGGACCGGCTATCGATTCTGTCGTGGAACGTCGAATGGATGTTCGACCATGATACGCGCGACAATGCATCCCGATTGTCGCGGGAACAGTCCGCGCCCTCCCAGGCCTATTGGGAGGCCAAACTGCGCGGCGTAGCGGATGTTATTGCCGCCTCGCGGGCACACATCGTTGCGCTCCAGGAAATCGAGGGAGTGCAAACACTGCGCGATTTGCAAGATGAAATCGACGACCGGCACGGCATCCATTACCGATTCGCCTTCATTCCGGGTACGGACACCGCGACCGAACAGGATGTTGGATTGCTGGTGCGTTCGGCCAGTGGGCTGGTAGCCTACTGCCGCCACGAACAATCGTATGCGATGTTCTCGAGTCGCGAGTACTACAACCTTTCGAAACATATCGTAGCCCATTTTCGCTGGAGCAACGTGGCGGCGCCGCTGGTCCTGCTGAACCTCCATCTGCGGGCGACACCGGAGGCCGAGGAGATTCGGGAGAAACAGATCAAGCTGGCGCGGCGGTGGATGCAGCCCTATTTGGAATCGGGGGCCGATGTCCTGATCGTGGGCGATTTCAACACGGAGTACATGGTTGGGCAGGCCGGCGGGGATCTGGC
>RFIQ01000085.1 GCA_003695565.1 Planctomycetota bacterium
GACATGGAAAACCTCGAACTGTAACACGATGGCCAAAATACTGGTGGGAGTCGGCGGCGGGATTGCTGCATTCAAGACTGCAGCACTGGTCAGCCGCCTGGTTCAGCAGAACCACGACGTGCACGTAGTCTTGACGCACGGCGGCAGCCAGTTTGTCGGTGCGGCGACCTTTGCTGCGCTCTGCAATCACCAACCAGTGCTCGATGCATTCGATCCGCGTTTTCCCTTGGGCCCCCACATCGAATTGGCGGACGGAGCCGACGCACTGGTGATTGCTCCTGCCACGGCGCGGATCCTGGCCAGTTGTGCATTGGGATTGGCCGATGATTTACTGGCCACACTCTACCTGGCCTGCAATTGCCCGAAAGTGATGGCTCCGGCGATGAACGCAGTGATGTGGCGTCATCCGGCTGTCCAGCACAACATCGGCCTGCTGGAACGATCCGGGGTAATCATCGTAGGGCCTGGCGAAGGTTGGCTCAGTTGCCGTGTGCAGGGCGTGGGGCGCATGGCCGATCCAGAGGCCTTGCTGGATCAGATTCACGAAATCGTCCATTCCGGTTAACCGGCGGTGCCATGGCAAGAATCTTGATCACGTCGGGCCCGACCCGCCAGTTTTTGGACCCGGTGCGCTACCTGACCAACGCTAGCAGCGGCAGGATGGGAGCCGCCTTGGCCCAAGCCGCCATCGAAGCAGGTCACGAAGTAATTGTCGTCACCGGTCCGGTGACGGTGGTGTACCCGCAGGCGGCCTCGGTGGTGTCCGTTGTGACGACGGACGAAATGCTGCAAACCGTCTTGCGGCTGTTCCCTTCCTGCAACGGAATGATCGGCGCGGCAGCGCCTTGCGATTACATGCCTCGCCGCGTCCATCCGGAGAAAATCGCCAAGTCGGGACAACCTTTGGCGCTGGAATTGATCGAAACCCCAGACATCGTGGCAACGGCGGCCCAGTCCAAGCGCCCTGACCAATGGGTCGTGGGATTTGCCTTGGAGACGGAAGATGTACGTTTCCGGGCTATTGCCAAGATGGAGGCCAAGTGCTGTGATTGCATCGTATCCAACGACGCATCGGCGATCGACGCGGAAGAGAATTCGGTGGAGATTTTGGCGCGGGACGGGCGCACCCTGGGACGCGCCGCGGGTCCCAAGATCGAGGTGGCGCGAGTCATACTGCGGTCCCTCGAACCGTTGATTGCGGATGCCAGCCCGCCTCTCCCCTCTCCCCATCTCTAGGAACTACGTACCAGACTTAACAACTCACTTGTTCGTGATCCATTGGATGCGAATCGGACCGGAATGTTCTCAACTCTCCAAAGCCTATTTCAATGAACGCTGCTGCCGGCCGTCACGCCGACGTCGACCTGCAAGTACAGCTTGGCAGGTTGGCATTGAAGAACCCAATCCTGGTTGCTTCGGGAACCTTCGGTTATGCGCGGGAAATGGCCGGGCTGGTCGATCTGAGTTGCCTAGGAGGGATCTTACCCAAGACGATTACGCTTGAACCCCGATTGGGCAATCGGCCGTGGCGAACGGTAGAAACCTCCTGCGGGTTGCTGAATTCGATCGGACTGGACAATGACGGTATCGAGTGTTTCATTGAAAAACACTTGAGCTACTTGCGCGAACTGGACACGGCCATCGTTGTCAGTCTGGCCGGGCGCACCGTCGACGAATTCGTGACGCTGGCTCAGCGGCTGGAGTCAGCCGGCGGCGTGGACGCGATCGAGCTGAACATTTCCTGTCCCAACGTCAGCGGTGGAGTCGACTTCGGTACCGACGCGAGTCTATGCCAACAGGTGGTCGAGCGTGTCCGCCAAGGCTGCGATCTGCCGATCCTGGCCAAGCTGACGCCCAATGTAACGAACATCGCCGAGATAGCTCGTGGAGCTGAAGCTGGAGGAGCGGATGCCATCAGTTGCATCAACACCTTGTTGGGAATGGCCGTCGATTGGCGCGGCCGTCGGCCCTTGCTGGGCAACGTCGTCGGTGGATTGAGCGGGCCGGCAATCAAACCCGTGGCATTGCGTTGTGTCCACCAGGTAGCTGCGGCTGTTTCCATTCCCGTGGTGGGGATCGGAGGCATCGCGACACTGGACGACGTCATGGAGTTCCTGGTGGCTGGTGCTTCGGCTGTACAAATCGGCACGGCCAATTACTACGATCCGACGGTCAGTCAACGGCTGGTGCGGGATTTGCCCGCCGCCCTGGGCGAGATCGGAGCGGGTTCGATCAGGGAGGTTGTTGGCACGTTGCGCCTTCCGCATTAAAACAGGTGCAAGGGACGCGGTGCGACTGTCGCTGGGGATCCCCCAGGGGCGACGCCGGCCCCCCGCCCGCTTTTTGGAATACCCCTATCGTGGACGAATAGCAACACCATGCGAGTACTATCCGGAATCCAACCCACTGGTCGCTTCCACTGGGGAAACTACTTCGGCGCCATCCGCCAGTACATCGAATTGCAAGATGAACACGAGGGTTACTACTTCATCGCCAACTTGCACGCTTTGACGACCATTCGGGACGCCGAGCGTTTGCGGCAACTCACGCTCGATGCGGCCATCGACTTGTTGGCTCTTGGGCTGGATCCGCACAAGGCGACCCTGTTCGTCCAATCGGATGTCCCGCAGGTAACCCAGTTAACCTGGATACTGATGACGTGCACTCCGATGGGATTGCTGGAACGGTGCCATGCCTACAAGGAAAAGAAGGAACGAGGCCTGACCGCCGACGCGGGTTTGTTTACCTACCCCGTACTGATGGCTGCAGACATTCTGGCATACGACTCGAACCTGGTACCGGTGGGGCAGGACCAGGTGCAGCACATCGAGGTCTGCCGCGATCTGGCCAATAGCTTCAATCATCATTTCGGCAAAGCGTTTGTGCTGCCGGAGGCCAGAATTCTGTCGTCGGCCGCCAAGGTTCCGGGCACCGATGGCGAAAAAATGTCCAAGAGCTACAACAACACGATCGAGATTTTCGAGGACCCCAAGGCCCAGCGGAAGAAAATCATGCGGATCCAGACAGACAGTCGTCCGATGGACCAACCCAAGGATCCCGAAACCGACCATCTGTTCCAACTCTTTCGTCTCATGGCGACTGAAGAGGAAACGCAAGAGATGGCAGATTTGTACCGTCGTGGTGGATTTGGATATGGCCAGGTGAAGCAAGCTCTGGCGGATGCAGCCGAACGGTTCTTCGCTGAACCACGGGCCCGGCGGGCGGAACTGGAAAAGCACCCCGACACGGTCCGCGACATCCTGGACGCGGGCGCAACGCGGGCACGGGAAACGGCCGCTGAGGTGCTGGAACGCGTCGAGCAGGCGTGCGGCATCGCCCCCAGCCGAGTCGCGGCTGCCAAACGCTGAACGGGATCGACGCGATCCGCCTGCAGCGGGAAGACCGATGCGCCAGGTCGGGTGCCAGACCCGTCGAGAACGCGATGGTGCACGCGAGTACGTCGTGCACACCTGCCGCCCCTGGCTCGGATTTTAGACTTGCAGATGCACCCGTCGTCCGTCGACGCGCAGCCCCTGTCGGGCGATGGCCCGTAGCACCTGCGGATAGAGCTGGCACTCCAGTGCAAACACGCGTCGTTGCACGTCCGCGGGGGTGTCGGCTGGTCCAACGCCGCAGGCGACCTGTGCCACGATGGGTCCATGATCGTACTCATTATCAACCAAGTGCACCGTACATCCGGTAATCTTGACGCCGTAGTCGACTACCGCTTGATGCACTCGCATGCCGTAAAACCCTTTACCGCAAAACGCGGGAATCAGGGAGGGGTGGATATTCAGCACACGATTGACGTAGTCGTCAGCGATCAGCAAATGCTCGAGGTATCCCCCCATCACGACCCATTCCGCCCCGGCCTTCCGTACGGCGTCGAACACGGCATCGCGATGCAACTGCGGCGAAGCGAAGTCGCGTCGCGGCAAGATGGCGGTCGGGATCCCCGCTGCGGCAGCGAACTGCAGGCCTGCCGCATCGGCGCGACTGGATACGACCAACCGAAAGTCGACGGGCAACCCCTCCCGCTGCTGGTGCTCGAGCAGATTCTTGAGGGTGGTGCCGCCGCCCGAGATCAGCACGGCAATGGGTAAAACTTTCATGATGCAGGACTCACCACTGCAATGGCCAAGAGGACCTCATGCCCGGCGATTTCGATTTTGGTGGCAGGCGTGTCCGACGGTGGTTCCGAATTGATCCGCAATTCTGTGGCCAGTGTTTCTCCGGCAATGTAATCCTGATTCTCCCGAATCGCCTCGAGGACCTCGGCCGCGTCGGTCTGGAGAAACACCACGATGCGGTCGGTAAACTGGCAGTTATTCTGTTTGCGCAGATCCTGGATGTAGCGGACGAGATCGCGCGCATACCCCTCGCGGATCAAGGCATCGGTCAACTCGGTCGACAACACCACGACGCAGTGCCGCCCCTGCGCGGCGGTCCAGCCGGGTTTGGCTTTCAACCGCACTTCGATTTCCTCAGCCGTCAATTCCAGTTCCTGACCATCGATCTGCAGAGTCAAACGCCCGTTCTCCTGGAGCTGCTGCACCAGGGTGGCTCCATCGGCCTCGCCCAACGCCTTCTTCAGTGCCGGTAGCCGCTTACCGAGTCGGGGCCCCAGCAGTTTGAAATTCGGAAGGATCTGATACTCGATGTAGGGGCTATTTCCCGCGTTGTACTCGATTTCCTTGACATTGAGCTCTTCCCGAACGATCTTGTCATGCTCGCGCAACCATTCGATATGCGTCGCATCGGCCAGGCTGACCTCGACGCGTTGCAATGGTTGTCGCACTTTCAGCTTGGCTTCCATTCGAGCACTGCGCCCCAAGGAGGCGATCTCTCGCAACACCTGCATTCGCTCTGCCAGCAGCCGATCGCAACGCTGGGGGTCCCCCAATGGGTAATCGCACAGGTGAACGCTCTCCCGCACGCGGGAAGCGACCGATCCGGTCAGGGTCTGCCACATCGCTTCGGACACCAAGGGAACAAACGGTGCGACCAGCTTGGTCAGCTCCAACAGGACTTCGTACAGCGTCCAGTAGGCATCGGCTTTGTCCTCGCTTTCCTGCGCCTTGGCCGGTCCCCAAAAACGGTCGCGACACCGCCGCACGTACCAGTTACTGACTGCATCCACCAATGCGGAAATTCGCTGGCAGGCTCCGAAACTGTCGTACCTGTCCATCCGTTCGACGACTTCGGTGCACGTACTAGACAATTCGCTGAGAATCCAGCGATCCATTTCGCTGCGTTCGGCGACCGGGCGGTACGTGGGAGCCAACGACAATTCGTCCGGGGTCAACTGCTCGATGGAGCCATCGATTTCGGCGGGCCCGGCAAACTGATCGATTTCAGCATAGATCGTGAAGAAGCTCAATACGTTCCACATGCGCAGCAGGAACTCTGGAATGCTGTCCCGAATCGCCCGCTCGGAGTAAATGATCGAGCTCCAGGGGGGCTGATTGGCGAAGAAATACCACCGCAGTGCGTCGGCGCCGTAGGTGTCGAAGATTTCCTGAGGGCTGCGGTAATTGCGCAAGCTCTTCGACATCTTGCCAGTCTTGAGCACATAGTTCTTGCCCAGCTTCTGGCGCGCCTCCTCTTCCGTCAGAAACCGCTGCTTACCATCTTTGCTCTCGTACCACTCGGCAAGCATCAGCCCCAACACGATGCAATTCTTGAAGGGATGCGGGTAGGGATGCTCTTCGCCGAACAGCATGGTGCTGATCGCCAGTTGGCTGTAGAACCACCCCCGCGTCTGGTCGATCGCTTCGCTGATGAAATCAGCCGGGAAATTCTGTTCGAAGCGATCCCGACCGCGGTGCGGAAAACCCCATTGGGCGAAGGGCATGGCGCCGGAATCGAACCAGCAGTCGATCACTTCCGGCACACGTCGCATTCGCGCTCCGGCCGCGAACGGGGAATCGTAGGTGATGGCGTCGATGTAAGGTTTGTGGACCTTCAGATCCTCCACCAGCTCGGGATTCTCGCGTCGCGCTTGCTCCCATACTTCGGTTCCCTGAACGCCAGGCTTGTTCAGCAATTCATCGTATCCGGCGATAGCCTCTTGCTTGCCCGTGGCTTCGCATTGCCAAATGGGCAGGGGGGTCCCCCAATATCGCTCGCGCGACAGAGCCCAATCCACATTCGACTCGAGGAATTTGCCGAACCGCCCGTCGCGGATATTCTCAGGCAACCATCCGATCAGGGAATTGTTCTTCAGCATTTCATCGCGGTACTGAGTCGTCCGAATGAACCAGCTTTCGCGTGGATACTGGATCAGCGGATCCTGCTCGGCCCGCCAACAGAATGGATAATCGTGCAGATACTGATCGACCAAGACTAGCAGGCCCGCCTCCTTGAGCTGGCGGATGATGGCGCGGTCGGCATCTTTCACCCAGACACCTTGTTGCTCAGGAAAATCACTGGTGAATTTCCCATCCGGTCCGACTGCGCACAGCAGTTCGGGTCGGGGGCCATCCTCCGCGAAACGCTGGCGGTCGGCAACCAGCAATTCGTAGTCGACTTCGCCAAATGCCGGAGCGATATGCACCAGTCCGGTTCCGCTATCGAGCGTCACGAAATCGGCCGGGACCACGCGCCAGTAGAGAGGAATCTCGGTACCGTCCTGCAGTTTTCCTCGAGCGTCCTTGTATTTGCGATAGTAATTGTCCGTGGGAGGCAAGTACCGTTGCCCGACCAGGTCGCTGCCCCGAATCTTCTTCTCGATTTTCCACTGGCGTTTCACTTTGGCAGCCAATGGCTCGACCAGTTCGGCGGCAATGATCAAACGGTGCCCCGTTTCCTCGTCCCGGCAAACGGCATACTCGAATTCGGGGTGAACCGCGACAAACGTATTGCTAGGCAGGGTCCATGGCGTGGTGGTCCAGACGACCAGGGACGTATCCGGATCATCGGCCAGAGGAAAACGCACGTAGACACTCGGATCGGCGACCTGGCGATACCCTTGCCCTACCTCGCCGGACGACAAGGCGGTTCCCCCTTGGGCCCACCACCACACGATCTTGTGTCCCCGGTAGAGCAACCCTCGGTCGAACAGTTGCTTCAGGGCCCACCAGACGCTTTCCACGTAACTTTGATGGTAGGTGACATACGCCTGGCTCAAGTCGATCCAGAAGGCGATCCGTTCGGTCAGCCGCTCCCACTCGCGCATGTACCGCCACACGCTTTGCTGGCATTTTTGCACGAATGGTTCTACACCGTACTGCTCGATCTCTTCCTTACTGTGGATTCCGAGTTCCTTGCACACTTCCACTTCGACCGGGAGGCCGTGTGTATCCCATCCCGCCTTCCGCTCGCAATAGAAGCCCCGCATCGTCTTGTAGCGTGGAAACAGGTCCTTGATGGCCCGCGTCAGGCAGTGGCCGGGGTGCGGCAGACCGTTGGCCGTGGGCGGTCCCTCATAGAAGACGAACCGGGGAGCTCCTGCCCGTTGTTGCAGGCTCTTGGCGTAAATGGACCTCTCCCTCCAGAACTGAAGGATCTGATCTTCCACTTCGGGGAAACGGACGGAAGTACTGACAGCGCGAAACATGGCTCACTTTCTAAGTCACCAATATCTGGACGGGCCGGAGGACTGGGCCGCAGGACATGGCCTTCCCGGCGGGTGCGGCGCAGAGCAATAAGTATCGACGCTGAAGCGACTCGATCAAGGTGCGGTAACCTGGGCCGCAGATTAGCCAGCCTACCGTTCACGTCACGTGGCTGGCGGCTTATCGAAGACCTGGCGATCTGCCGTATTTCTTTCTGGGCATCATCGCGTAAGATGACCCTTTCTACAATCGCAGACGAATCGACCGGACACATGAGGATCCGCAGGTCATGGCGCCGCAAGACGAAGAATTCCAGCAGCACCCAGAAGCCGAAGGGGAGGACGTCAAGGAACGCCCACAGCCGGCCGATGAACCGGCCGACTCGCCTGATGCTGGAGTGCAGACGGCCGACCTGATTGAAATGATGGAACGCACCATCCGCAAATTGGAACAGGATGGAACCACCCGCGGCGATTTGAAGATTCTCAGCCGCACATTGCGCGAGCTGCGGTACGCCTTCAAGGTATTTCAACCCTACCGGCGGCGACGCAAAGTAACGATGTTCGGATCGGCCCGCACGCCGCCCGACCACCCAGCTTACCAGCAAGCCGTCGAATTCGCGCGCGCCATGGCCTCCCACGGCTGGATGATCATCACCGGTGCCGGGGGCGGCATCATGGAGGCCGGGCACGTCGGTGCCGGTCGCGAACTATCGATGGGCCTGAATATCATGCTTCCCTTCGAGCAAGCACCCAACCCGATCATCGATGGGGACCCCAAATTGGTCACCATGAAATACTTTTTTACGCGCAAGTTGATGTTCGTCAAAGAATGCAGTGCGGTTTGCTCCCTGCCCGGAGGTTTCGGCACGTTGGACGAAACGGCCGAGGTGTTGACCCTGCTGCAGACGGGCAAACAAACGATGCTCCC
>RFIQ01000086.1 GCA_003695565.1 Planctomycetota bacterium
GATCGGTCAGGGTCTGGCCATCGACGGTAATGCAGTAGGGCGTGCCGGCTTCGTCCTGGCGGCGGTAACGCCGTCCCACCGCCCCTTTCTCATCGTAGAAAGCGTAGTATTTCTTCTTCAGGGCGCGATAGATGTCCTGAGCGATTTCGGGCATGCCGTCCTTCTTGACCAACGGGAATACGGCGGCCTTGATCGGGGCCAGTCGCGGGTGCAGCGACAGCACGGTCCGCGTTTGCATTTGGCCTTTGTCGTCCGGTGCGGTGTCTTCGCGGTAGGCTTCGCACAAAAATGCCAACGTTGCTCGATCCGCTCCCGCCGATGGTTCGATTACGTGGGGAATGTATCGCTCACCGGTCGCCTCGTCGCGGTAAGTCAAATCCTTACCGCTGCCGCGATACTTGGGTTTGCCATGTTCATCGAGTTGCACCTGGAGGGGGTTGGTGCGCTCGTCCAGTTTGCCCTCCATGTGGCTGCGGAGGTCGAAGTCGCCCCGGTGAGCGATGCCTTCCAATTCACCGAATTCACCGGGCGGCAAGAAGGGAAAGGCGTACTCGATGTCGGCAGTGCCCGTCGAGTAATGGCTCAGTTCATCGGGATCGTGTTCGCGCAATCGCAGACGCTCGCCCGCCAGGCCCAAGGACTTGTACCATTCCATCCGCCGGTCGCGCCAGAATTGGTACCACTGAGCGGACGTGTTGGGGTGGCAGAAGAACTCGATTTCCATCTGCTCGAATTCCCGCGAACGGAAAGTGAAATTGCGCGGAGTGATCTCATTGCGAAAGCTCTTGCCGATCTGTGCAATGCCGAACGGGATTTTCACGCGCGTACTGTCGAGCACATTCTTGAAATTCACGAAGATGCCCTGCGCCGTTTCGGGGCGCAGGAAGGCCGCTCCCTCCTCGCCGCTGAGCGCCCCGACGTAGGTCTTGAACATCAAGTTGAACTCGCGCGGCTCGGTCAACGTGCCCAGCTCGGTGGCATCCGGGGCAAGCACCTGAGAGAGATCCTCGACTTCCGGCAGGGCCAGGAAGTCGGTTTCCCAAACCAGCTCCGCGGCGTTCTTGCTCCGCAGATTGAAGAATTTCAATGCTTTGCGTTCCACGTCCGCCTGTTCCGCGTCCGTTTCCGCTACGGTGGTCACAAAAATACGCTGCTGGCCACGACGGACCCACCGGCCGCGGACCTGGTCGTGACGGTATCGTCGGCGGGTCTGGCGGCAGTCGACCATGTAATCGTGAAACAAGTCGTAATGACCGGAGCATTTCCAGACCTGGGGATGCATGATGATCGTGCAATCCAAGCCGACCATCTCGAAAGCCGATGGTGCTCCGGGCAGGACCGACAAATCGTCATGGCTGGTCACCATGTCATGCCACCAGGCATCCTTCACGTTCCGTTTCAATTCCACGCCCAGCGGCCCATAGTCCCAGAAACCGTTGATTCCGCCATAAATTTCACTGGACTGGAACAAGAATCCACGGCGTTTGCACAACGAGACGAGTTTTTCCATTTCCATGGTTGAGAACTTTCGTTGGAATGTTTTGGGACCAATGCTTTGGGGAATCTTCGCCCGCGAGCTCAGACGCCGGTCCGCTGCAGGGTCAGCACGCGAGGGAGTCCGGCCAGGTCTTTGGTGATTTTACGTATTTCCCAGGCATTGCCGATCCGGTCGGCGGCTTGCTCGGCCAGCATGGGGGAAACTTCCAGCAGCAGGTACCCCTGGTCGGCCAGTCGCGTTCGGGCCTGGTCCAGCAATCGGTCGATGACTCCCCACCCTTGCTGGTCGGCCACCAGTGCCAACCGCGGTTCGTGCTCCCGCACCGTGGGGTCCAAGGCAGCGTATTCGGATTCAGTCACGTAGGGAGGATTGCTGAGGATCATGTCGACCGGAGGGGCGATCTGATCGAGCAAGTCCCCCTCGACCAACTCGATCCGATCGGCCAGGCCGTGCCGCTGGACGTTGCGACGGGCGACGTCCAGGGCGGCGGAAGAAATGTCCACCGCCACGATGCTGGCTGCGGGAAAGTGCCGGGCCAGGGCCACCGCCACGCAGCCACTGCCGGTTCCCACGTCGACAATGCGCAGGGGATGACCATCGCGGTGAGCAGCCAACTGTTTCGCGCAATCGAGCGCCTCGACGACCAGGTGTTCCGTTTCCGGACGGGGAATGAGAACATCGGGCGTCACTTCGAAGTCGAGCGAATAAAACTCGCGATGCCCGACCAGGTAGGCTACGGGAGTTCCGGCCGCGCGACGTTTGATCAGTTCGCGATAGCGCGCCCGCACGTCCTCGGCGGCAGCCGCATCGTACGATGTGTACAATTCGATGCGCTTGCAGTCAAGTACATGCGCGAGGAGGACTTCGGCGTCCAGTCTGGGAGATGCTGAGCCGTGCTTCTGCAGGTAGTCGGTGGTCCAGCTCAGCAAGCGTCCCACCGTCCACACGTCCCCCTCGGAGGTCATGCCACCGTCTCCGTGTCGCCGCGGAGCTGGTCGCGTTCGTACTCCAGCAAGGCATCGATGACGGGCTGCAAATCTCCGGCCATGATCTGATCGAGTTTGTACAGCGTCAGATTGATACGATGGTCGGTCAGCCGGTTTTGCGGAAAGTTGTAGGTCCGAATCCTCTGGCTGCGGTCGCCCGATCCGATCAGCGAGCGACGTTGATCGGCTCGTTTCTGCAATTCCTGTTGCCGGCGGTAATCGTAGATCCGGCTCTTGAGAACCCGCAACGCTTTCGCCAGATTCTTCAATTGGCTCTTCTCGTCCTGGCACTGGACCACGATGCCGGTTTCGTAATGGGTCAACCGTATGGCGGATTCGGTCTTGTTGACGTGCTGGCCGCCGGGGCCCGAGGCGCTGAACTTGTCCACGCGGTAGTCGTCCTTCTTCAGTTCGACCTCGACATCTTCCGGTTCGGCCATGACTGCAACGGTGGCGGCCGAGGTGTGGACACGCCCTTGAGCCTCGGTCTCCGGGACGCGCTGTACCCGGTGCCCTCCGCTCTCGAATTGCAATTCGCGGTAAACTCCTTCCCCCTCGAACGCCACTACGATTTCTTTGAAACCGCCTCGCTCCGATGCGCTCATGTCCATGATTTCCGTCTTCCACCCCTTGGACTCCGCGTACCGCTTGTACATGTCGTACAAGTCGCGAGCAAACAACGCGGCTTCCTCGCCGCCCGTTCCGGCGCGAATCTCCATAACGCACCGCGTACGGTTGGCATCCTCGCCGCCGATAGTCAACTCCAGCAACTCGTCCCACAGACCCTCTCGCTCGGCCCGCAGGGCGACCAGTTCTTCCTCGGCCATCTCACGCTCTTCGGGATCGTCGCTCTGGGCCATTTCGGACAGGGCGTGGATGTCCTCGGTCAGTTTCTTGTAATGGCGCACCTTGTGCGCGATCTTAGCCAGCGATCCGTGCTCCCGAGCGTAGGCAGCCATCTTGTTCGAGTCGGTTTGGACCTCGGGCTGGCCCATCAAGGCTTCGAGTTCTTCGAACCGTTGCAGCTTTTTTTCCAACTCTTCGCGGACATTCATGGTTGCAGTCTTGCCTCTGGGTATTGACGGACCGTTGTCGGGCCGAGCCGGCAATGGGCACACTGCCCTGGCCGATCGTCCGGCGAGCACCAGTTTTCAGCGGGCCCTCAGCGCTTGCCCCGGCGCTGCACTCCGCCTGGGCACATCCGGGACACGGGCGGCCATGCGGTTGGCTTCCCCGCGCCGCAGTTCGATCCGCGGCAGTTGCCGTGTTGTTCCACGTACGCGAGTTGGATGGCCCATGCCGCGCGACGCCAGCAATCCCACTCCGCGCGCAACGACGAATCGCACGGCGTGCCCCTCGTTCGCAGCAGCATAACGTCTATGCTCTGTACTTATCTTCCATTAGGCAACTGGCCGCCGAGGGGGTCCGGTCCAATCGTGACGTCTTGTGCACCACGCAGGAAACGCCAGCAGGGACAACTGCCTCCGGGGCCTTGCAAGGGAGCCGAGGAGCAGGCCGAAAGCCTTCGCGTCCGTCTTGGGAAGAGCATCCCGTGGATCATGCGGCCAGAATCAGCAGAACCATTGCCGATGCAGCCAATCCACACCGAACGTGCGGGGGGCTTACTTCTTCTTGCCTTTCTTGGGCTTCTGCAGGCTGGAGTACGAACCGGAGCCGAATTTCGACTGGAATTTCTCAATCCGCCCCGCCGTATCGACAAACTTCAGCTTGCCCGTGTAAAACGGATGGCAAGCATTGCAAATGTCGACGCGGATCTCCGGACGGGTTGAGCGGGTCTTGAACGTATTGCCACAACCGCAGGTGACCGTGGTCTCAACGTATTTGGGGTGAATGCCTTCCTTCATGGGACCGGTTCTCTACTTCATTCTGAGGACGAAAGGATTTGGTATTCTGAAGACGAAAGGATTGAGTGGATCGCTATCTGCCGCATCTAAGTACCCCGGCAGTCCCTGCCGGA
>RFIQ01000087.1 GCA_003695565.1 Planctomycetota bacterium
CCCCAGAAACGGGGAAGCCACCGGGAACGCCGCAGGCTGAAACCGGGTCTAGGATGTTAAAATGTCACCGTGGCGGAGCTGATGGTGCTCAAGAGAGGAATGTCCCGGTTCGGAACAGCCTCCTTGAAGGTCGGGACCGGACGAAACTGGCGAGTCCGCTAAGATTGGTGAGAATTCGCCTTGCAGCCGTGGGACATACCGATAAACTATGCCGATTCATGGGCCGTGCGTTGGCCAACAGCCTGCTTGACGCGCGGGCCTGGGTGCCAACGTAGCTCAGTTGGTAGAGCGGCTGATTTGTAATCAGCTGGTCGGGGGTTCGAGTCCCTTCGTTGGCTCCTGATTGTCGGCGAACAACCGGCAAACAGCATTGCATTGGGGCTTTGGTGCGGTCGTCGACGGATGATTGCATTGAAAGTTGCCCTTGTCGCCGCTGGCGGGGGACGTTAAGGGTTCCGGTGCGGACATAAAGCGGGAGGTTGCCCGAGTGGTTAAAGGGGACGGACTGTAAATCCGTTGCTTCGGCTACGTAGGTTCGAATCCTACACCTCCCATTGGCGAACCATCGCCAAGGTGGCAAACTGTTAGGGGCTTGATACCCTACCTGCCACCCCTTAGGCGGTCGTGGATGCGACCGGCGCGCGGGGTGGCGGCTGAGCAAGGCAGTCGCCATCGCTCGCCCCACTGGCGGGGCCGAAGTGGGATGGTGAGCGACTTTGCGGGTGTAGCTCAATGGTAGAGCAGCAGCCTTCCAAGCTGAGTACGAGGGTTCGATTCCCTTCACCCGCTTTCGGGTTCAAGATCGAGGCAGGCTGCTGTAGCTCAGTCGGTAGAGCACTTCCTTGGTAAGGAAGAGGTCATGGGTTCAAGTCCCATCAGCAGCTCTTGTTCGATGCTTGCCTGGTGTCGGACACGAGTGCCGATTGGCAGGTAGATTTTCGTCCCGGTAGTGCGCGGGTTGGTTGCTCGCGCCGCAACGAGTCTCAGATTTGTTTTTAGGTGTAACGAACAATGGCGAAAGAGAAGTTCGAACGAACAAAGCCGCACTGCAATGTCGGCACGATCGGTCACATCGACCATGGCAAGACAACCACCACTGGAGCGATCCTGGCAGTGCAAGCTGCCAAGGGCATGGCGGAGTTCAAGTCCTACGCGGACATCGCTAAGGGTGGTACGGTGCGTGACCAGACCAAGACGGTGACGATTGCCGTGGCCCACGTCGAGTACGAGACGGAGAAGCGGCACTACGCCCACATCGACTGCCCCGGCCACGCCGACTTCATCAAGAACATGATCACTGGGGCCGCCCAGATGGATGGCGCGATCCTGGTGGTCAGCGCTGCTGACGGCCCCATGCCGCAAACCAAGGAGCACGTGTTGTTGGCGCGTCAGGTAGACGTGCCGGCCATCGTCGTGTTCTTGAACAAGTGCGACCTGGTCGACGACGAAGAGCTGTTGGAACTGGTCGAGCTGGAAATCCGCGAACTGCTCAGCAAGTACGGATTTCCTGGCGACGAAGTGCCGATCGTTCGCGGCAATGCCTTGGCAGCTTACAACAATCCCAGCGACCCCGAAGCCAGCAAGTGCATCAGCGAACTGCTGGATGCGGTCGATGAATACATCCCTCAGCCGGCTCGCGAAGAGGACAAGCCGTTCTTGATGGCCGTGGAAGACGTTTTCTCGATCGAAGGTCGTGGTACGGTCGCCACCGGGCGTATCGAGCGGGGCGTGATCAAAGTCGGCGAGGAAGTCGAGATCCTCGGCTTGCGCAAGCCGACCAAAACGGTCGTTACGGGCGTGGAAATGTTCCGCAAGGAAATGTCAGAAGGTCGCGCCGGTGACAACGTAGGATGCCTGTTGCGTGGGATCAAGCGAGAGGACGTCGAGCGCGGACAGGTGTTGGCCAAGCCCGGTTCGATTACGCCGCACAAGAAGTTCGAGGCAGAAATCTACTGCCTGAGCAAGGACGAAGGTGGTCGGCACACTCCGTTCTTCAGCGGCTATCGCCCCCAGTTCTACTTCCGCACGACCGACGTGACCGGCACGGCCAAGCTGTTGGGCGCCGAGATGTGCATGCCGGGTGACAACGTGAAAATCGAAGTCGAACTGCAAAAAGAAATCGCCATGGACGATGGTGTTCGCTTTGCAATTCGCGAAGGCGGCCGCACGGTTGGTTCGGGCGTCGTCACCAAGATCCTCGAGTAATCCCCGCTTCCGGGCGAATGGTATATCGTTGACTTTCCGCGATGACTGCTGGTCCGCCTGAGGGCCGGCAGTCGTCTTGTGTAGAGAATGCCCCGTCGGCCGATCCCTCGGCCAGGGCGCATGCCCGAAGGGGTGTAGCTCAACTGGCAGAGCACTGGTTTCCAAAACCAGCGGTTGGGGGTTCGAGTCCCTCCGCCCCTGTTCATCCGGTTTGCCCCAGCGAACAGACTTCCTCCGCTACGGCGGCGTCTGCGGCTGGGGCTCTGTCGGTCCATTGAACCCGCGTTCCGCAAGAAACCGACCTATGGCAACGAGAGAAACCGCAGTCGCCTCACGGCCTTTGCTGCACGAGCTGTTTACCTCCGGGCTCTACAAGCGCAATCAAGGCCGAATGGTTCGGCAGATCACCTGCTTGACCATCTGGGTGTTCGTGGCGGCTGCAGTTTGGCGGTTTCACGATGTGTTCCTGTCGAACTGGATGGGAGACTCCAATCGCGCGCTGAGCTACTTGGTGGCTGTGGCCCTGGGCGCGGCGGGATTCTGGTTCGGGTACCGGCTCGTCAATTGGCCCAAATTCGCTGACTTCCTGATTTCGGTGGAAGCGGAACTCAACAAGGTTTCCTGGCCGACTCAGAAAGAGTTGGTGCGGGCATCGATCGTGGTGATCTTCACGATTCTTTTCCTGTCGCTGATTCTATTCCTGTACGACGCTCTGTGGAAGTTCGTGTTTGGTTGGCTGGGAATTTCCTAGCGTGCGGAACAACTGCTGCTGGTTGTTTTGCCAAAACGGCTTGTGGATTTGTTCGTTGTCGACAACAATTTGATTTTGGTCTTCCTAGCCAGGAGGTGCCAGCGGCACTCCCGTCGGGGGATGTGTTCGCGATCGTTTGTACTGGCGTGGGGTACTGGTTGTGAGTGATACTGCAAAAGAAGCAACGCCCGTCGATGAAGAACCACGCATGGAGTGGTACATCATCAAGGTGGCGTTCAACCGCGAGGACAGCATTCGCGAAGCGCTGTTGAAGCGCATCAAGCTGTCCGGGTTGGAAGATTACTTCGAGGAAATCCTGGTTCCTACCGAGGATGTCGTCGAATTCACTCGCGACGGGAAACGCCGCGTCGTCAAGCGCAAGCTCTATCCAGGGTATGTCATGGCCCGCATGGTGCTGAATGACGATACCTGGTTTCTGGTTCGGGAGACGCCCGGGGTCGGTGACTTCACCGGTTCCGGTGGTAAACCAATGCCGATCGATGCCTCCGAAGTAGCGAAATTCCTGCCTAAGGAAGAGGAAGAAGACGAGGAGAGCGAACCGGCATTGAAGACTTCGATCCCGTTTAAGGTGGGGGATCGGGTACGTGTCAAGGAAGGCAATTTTCAGAATCTGGAAGGCGAAGTCGAAAAAGTCGATGAAGCCAACGGTCGTGTGACGGTCATTATCAGCATTTTCGGCCGCAGCACTCCGGTGGAGTTGGATCATTGGCAGATCGAAGAGATCTAACACGTCGCCCAACAGAAGTTACCTCCCGAAGTTGATTTGGTTTTGCATTCCATTTCGCGGTCTGGCCGATTCGCGCCGCGCAGTTGCCAGGAGAATCTGCACACATGGCAAAGCAAGTTGTTGGTCAAGCCAAGTTTCAAGTCCCGGGGGGCCAGGCCACGCCCGCGCCGCCCGTCGGAACATCGCTTGGTAAATTCGGTATCAATCTGGGACAGTTCGTCTCGGCATTCAACGAGCGCACGCGGGAATACAACGGCACGCCGATTCCCGTGGTGGTAACCGTATACTCGGATCGCACATTCGACTTCATCACCAAGAGCCCTCCGGCGGCCGCCCTGTTGAAACAGGCTGCTGGGATCGCTTCGGGTTCGGGAGAACCGAACAAGAAGAAGGTCGGAAAAGTCACACGCAGTCAGATCCAAGACATTTGCAACAAGAAGATGGCTGATCTCAACGCCCGCGATCTGGAGCACGCCGCTCGCATGATCGAAGGTACGGCGCGGAGCATGGGCATCGAGGTAGTGGAGGGATAACCGCATGGCGAAGAAATCGAAATTGATGAAGGAGATGCTGGCCAAGGTGCCGCCGGGCCACCAGCCGCTGCCGCTGCCTGAAGCCCTGGAGATTCTCAAGTCGTTTCCCCCGCGGAAATTCGACCAGAGCGTCGAGATCCACATGCATTTGGGGATCGATCCCACCCAGGCGGATCAGATCATTCGCGGATCGGTCGTCCTGCCGCACGGCATCGGCAAGACCCAACGCGTGGTCGTGTTCGCCAAGGGGGATTTGGCCAAAGCGGCCGAGGAGGCCGGTGCAGATGCCGTTGGCCAGGAGGACCTGGCGCAGCGCATCAAAGACGGCTGGACCGATTTCGACGTGTGCATTGCTACGCCGGACATGATGGGCCTGGTGGGACCATTAGGCAAGATATTGGGCCCTCGTGGCTTGATGCCCAGCCCCCGGGCCGGCACGGTCACCACCGATGTTGCCAAGGTGGTGCAGGAGTACAAGGCCGGCAAGGTCGAGTTCCGCAATGACAAAGGTGCCAACTTGCACGCCATCGTGGGCAAGATGAGCTTCGACCCCCAGAAGCTGCAAGAGAACATCGAGGCCTTTATCCGCCATATCCAGGCATTGAAGCCCCAGTCGGTGAAGGGGCATTACATCAAATCCATCGCCTTGTGCGCCACCATGTCACCCAGCGTACGGATCGCCGCCTGACCGGCGGGGTGCTACGTGCGGGCCAGGTCACTAAACATCGAGACGAGTCAGAGATGAGCAAATACGTAAAAAACTTGATCGCCGGGGAACTCAAGAACCGGTTGGATGGAGTGCACGACGCCATCGTGGTCGACGTGGTTGGGCTCGATGCGAACTCGACGGTCCAATTGCGCAAACTCCTGCGAGAGAAGGGCATTCATATGCTGGTGGTCAAGCGCAGTTTGGCGCTGCGGGCCACCAGCGACACGCCGTTGCGGCCGTTGTTCGAGAAGAAACAAGGGTCGGTTGCCGTCGTGTGGGGCTGCGAGGACTTCGTCAGCCTGGCGAAGGAGATGATGGCCATCGTAAAGAGCGGTCAATTCGCCAAATTTCAAATCAAGAGCGGAGTGATGGACGGCGAACTGCTGTCGGCTGAACAAGTAGCCGAAATCAGCAAGTGGCCGAACCGCGAAGAGCAAATCGCATTGCTGGTCGGTCAGATCCTCGGTCCGGGGGCCAACCTGGTAGCGCAGATTCTGGGGCCCGGTCGAACTTTGGCCGGTCAAATCAAGAAGTTGGTTGAGCAAAAGGAGGGTGAAGAATAGACGCAGTACTCGCTGCTGCAAAGCACCTTCTTTGCAGTCAGCTCGCTTTTTGATTGTTCCATAAGTATCCGGTAAGACAATTTCACTTTTTTTGAGCAAGGGTGTGATCCAACATGTCCGAAACTACTTTTGCTGATGATATCAAGCAGCTCGGTGATCAAATCGTTGGCCTCACTTTGAAGCAGGCCAAGGAATTGAGTGACTATCTCAAGGAAGAACACGGGATCGAGGCCGCCGCGGGCGGAGCCGTCGTCATGGCCGCCGGCGGTGGAGATGCCGGGGGCGGTGAAGCCGCTGCCGAACAAACCGAATTCGACGTCGTCATGACCAGCTTCGGCGATGCCAAGCTGAATGTCGTCAAGGTCGTCAAGAACCTGACCGGCGCTTCGTTGATGGATGCCAAGAAACTGGTCGAAGGCGTTCCCGCCAAGATCAAGGAAGGTGTCTCCAAGGAAGAAGCCGAGAAGATCAAGAAGGAGCTCGAGGAAGCCGGCGCGACGGTCGAACTCAAGTAGTTCGCACCTCGAGTTGGCTCTGCCTCGGTCGGGCTTGGCAAACAACGATGCATCGATTGGCGCCGTCGATTCGAGTCGATGGCGCCAATCTTTTGCTGCGCAATAAAGCGATTGCCAAACAAATCGATCGCCAGCCGGACCCCGGCACGGTTCGGCGGCGCGCTTGGGACACGATCCCCGCGGAGGATACGATGGTCGAGCAGGTTCAGCCGACGAAGGGTTGCTTCCGCATGTGGCGCGCCGTGCGTCCGGGACCGCTGACGGCCATCGCTGCATCGATGTGGCTGTGCTGCGCCGATCCCGTCCACGCTCAGGCGACATCGCATCGCGTGGTACCGATCGGCCAGGTAGCTTTCACCGAAGGACCGGTCTGGCATCCCGATGGCAGCGTCTATTTTTCCGATGTAGAAAACAATCGCATCATGCGTCGCGATGCGTCGGGAACCGTCCGCATCTTTCGCATCCCTGCCGGACGCGCCAACGGCCTGGTGTTCGACTTGGAAGGCCGTCTGTTGGCCTGTGAAGGAAGTCGCGAGGGAGGCAATCGACGCGTCACACGCACCGAATCCAACGGTGTGATCACCGTGTTGGCCGATCGCTTCCAAGGCATGCGGTTCAACTCGCCCAACGACATCACCATCGATACTCGCGGTTTCGTCTACTTCACCGACCCGCGTTACGGGGATCGATCGGATATGGAGCTGGTCGACGCCCAAGGCAACCTGGTCGAAGGCGTATATCGCATCGATCCGGACGGTTCGGTGGCGCAACTCTTAACCCACGAAGTGACACGTCCCAACGGCATCGCAGTTTCCCCCGATGACCACTATCTGTTTGTGGCGGACAATGCCAACGATGCAACCGGCAACGTGCGAAAGCTGTGGCGTTTCGAACTGACCGATGATCGACAGGTGGTCCCCGGCAGTCGCACGCTGCTGTTCGATTGGGGTACCGATCGCGGTCCCGATGGAATGGCCATCGACGAACGGGGCCGGTTGTATGTCACCGCCGGGTTGAATTATCCCGCCCCGCCATTCGAGACGGCCGGAAAGTTTCGCGCCGCCGTGTATATCATCTCAAGCTCCGATGGCCATTTGATCGATCACATCCCGGTCCCCATCGACATGGTCACAAATTGTGCTTTCGGTGGTCCCGATTTGCAAACTCTTTTCATCACGGCTGGTCATAAGCTGTGGAGTGTGCAAATCGATACACCGGGGCACGTCGCCTGGTTGACGCGCCCCGAGCGGGATGTTCCTTGAGGAATCGACCGCAGCAGACGATGGAGGCGGCCTTGTGTCCAAGTACCAGGAACCACCGAAGCACAGGTCGCCTGGCGGAGCAGGAATGGAAGCCGCCTGGCATGCGGGCGGGCATCGGCGGTGGTTTCGCCGACGCAACCCATTGCTCGAAGGCGACCAGCCGACCGTGGACCGAGTTGTCGAACAACGCATGCCGGCTTGGCTGACCAGCCTGGTGGTGCACCTGGCTCTGTTGCTTGTTCTGGCACTCATCCCGATTCGCCGATTGGCCGATGGCCCCATCAACATTTTCTTGGGCGGCTCGGCGGGGGATGCGGGCGATTTCGCCCTGGAGGTCACGGCCGACGGCGATGCCTCCGACCTGACCGAAGCACTCGATTCTACCGAACCACTCGTCTCTGCGTCTCCGTCGGTCGACTTCACCATGCTGGATCTACCTCTGCTGAACGAGCCCGGTGTTGCCAGTCCGGCTTTGGATGTGCCCAGCGGGATTTTGAAGGGGTTGGCCGGTCGTAGCGGTTCGTTGAAGGGAGCTTTGCTGGCCAAATTCGGAGGCTCGCGCGAAACCGAAGAGGCGGTCGAGCTGGGGTTGCGCTGGCTGGCTGCGCAGCAGAAGAGCAATGGTTCGTGGAGCCTGCGAGGACCCTACCGCGATGGAGGTGCATCGGAAAACACCACGGCGGCCACGGCCATGGCGCTAAACGCCTTCCTGGGTGCCGGGCACACCCATCGCGACGGCTCGTATCAGGCGAACGTCAAACTCGGGCTGGACTATCTGGTTCGACGACAAAAAGAGAACGGATTTTTTTCCGATCGCGAGCCGTCGCGCCAACAAATGTATGCACAGGCCTTAGCCTCGATCGCTGTGGCGGAAGCCTACGGGATGACGGGAGATTCTTTCTTGCGAGTCCCCGCGGAACGCGCCATGCAATTTGCGGCCTGGTCCCAAAGCCCGCTGCACGGATGGAGGTACCACCCTCGCGAGGACGCCGACTTGTCGGTCACCGGTTGGTTTGTGATGGCCCTGCAAACCGGTCGCATGGCGGGCCTGCAGGTCGACGAGGAGAAACTGCAATCGGTATCGAAGTTCTTGGACACCGTGTCGCACGAAGATCAGGCACTGTACGCGTACACGGAGATCGAACCGCCCAGCCTGAGCATGACGGCCGAGGGCCTGCTGTGCCGCATCTACCTGGGATGGCCACGCACGCATCCCGCATTGATCCGCGCCATCCAGGAGGGACTGCTGCCAGCCCGTCCCAGCGTCGACGATACGGATTTCAGCGTGTATTACTGGTACTATGCCACCCAGGTCTTGCATCACTTCGGCGGACGCCCTTGGCAGCAGTGGAACGATGCCATGAAGGCGACCATTCCCGCCCTGCAAGAACGAGATGGTCCGGAGGCGGGGAGTTGGGCCCCGGGGCGCGATATGTTCGGGGCCTCCGGCGGTCGACTGTACACCACCTGCTTTCACATTTATTGTTTGGAAGTCTATTACCGCCACCTGGCCATCTACGACATCGAGGATTGAGTGGCCGCGATTGGCCGGTCGCCCTGCCACCACTGCCCGGGCGTCATCCCCACCCCTTGTTCCCCAGACCGATTCCCCGATGCAATTGCGCAGCACTCGCCAGGTCGTCGATTTCCTCCATCGCCGCGATGCGCTCATCGTGGTGGACGACCTTGTCGACGGACACCTGGAGCTGGCCGAAATCCATCGTCGCGTGTTCCGCAGGGGCGGCCCCGCCCTGCTGATGACCAACGTCGTGGGCAGCAAATTCCCAGTGGCTACCAACCTGTTCGGTACGCTCGAACGCGCGCGAATGCTGTTCGAAACCACTTGGGAAAGCGTTCGCCGCGCCATTCGCTGGAAACTCCATCCCGAAGAGGCGATCGGCCATCCCTGGCAGGCGCTGGCGGGACTGCCGGTCGCCTGGCACATGCGTCCACGGCCGGTCCGCCGCGGCCCTGTGATGGCGCACTCGGCGTCGGTCGCCGAGCTGCCTCAAATCACTTGCTGGCCCGACGATGGCGGTCCCTTCATCACCTTGCCGCAGGTTCTAAGCCTGGACCCGGCCCACCCCAGTTGGTCCCGATCAAATCTGGGGATGTACCGCATCCAGCTCGCTGGAGGCCAGTACGAACCGAACCAGGAAATCGGCTTGCACTATCAAATCCACCGCGGGATAGGCGTGCACCATGCCCGGGCCTTGGAAATGAACAAGCCGTTTCGCGTGAACATCACGCTGGGAGGGACTCCGGCCATGACCTTGGCCGCGGTAATGCCATTGCCCGAGGGCATGAGTGAATTGATGTTTGCTGGCGCATTGGCTGGCCACCGCATACCACTGATCGGTGCCGACGATGCACCTCCGTTGTATGCCGACGCCGACTTCGCCATTCAGGGCACGGTGGTGCCAGGGGTGTTGAAACCGGAAGGGCCTTTTGGAGATCACTTGGGGTATTACGCCCGAGTGCACGAGTTTCCGGTGCTGAGGGTCGAGCGCGTAGTGCATCGCCGCGACGCGGTCTGGCCCATGACGGTGGTGGGACGCCCGCCCCAGGAGGACACCGTTTTCGGTGAACTGATCCACGAATTGACCGGCCCAATAATTCCCGATGTCCTCCCAGGAGTGCGGCAAGTGCACGCGGTCGACGCGGCGGGCGTGCACCCGTTGTTGTTGGCCGTCGGCAGCGAGCGCTACACGCCCTACCGGCCGGTGGACCGACCGCAGGAGTTGCTGACACAAGCCAATGCCATCCTGGGCCAGGGGCAATTGTCGTTGGCCAAATACCTGTGGATTATCGACCAGGAGCAGGGACGGGCCCCGGCCGCCGATCAGATCGAATCCTTTTTCGCATGGGCCTTGCAGCGGGTCGATTGGCGGCGCGATTTGCACTTCCAAACCCGAACCACCATCGACACGCTGGATTACAGCGGCGGCCGTTTGAACGAAGGATCCAAAGTGGTCATCGCTGCGTGTGGACCGCCCCGCCGGCAATTGCCCGACACGCTGAGCGACCTGCACTTGCCCGAACCCTGGACGCATCCGGCGGTCGCCATGCCCGGTGTGCTGGTCGTGCAGAGCCAGCCTCATCACGGCTCGGAGTCGCAACGAGCGCTGCAGCGCCAGTGCGATGCGATCCCGCCAGACCATCCCTTGCAACAGTGGCCCTTGATCGTGGTGGTGGACGACAGCCGCTTTACCGCGGAGAGTCTACCCAACTTCCTGTGGGTCACCTTCACCCGCAGCAATCCAGCCAGCGACATCTACGGCACAGGAGCCTTTATCGAAGACAAGCACTTCGGATGCAACGGCAGCCTGGTGATCGACGCCAGGAGCAAGCCCCATCATGCGCCACCTTTGGTCGAGGATCCATCCGTCACGAAGAAAGTCGATGCGCGCGCCGCCCGCGGTGGTCCCTTAGCTCGATACTTGTAGATACGATGCACGAGATTGAAATCAGCGAATCGCCCGCTGGGGCGATCATTCCGGTTCATGCACAACCAGGCGCGCGGCGAACGCAAGTGGTCGGCGCCCACGGGGGTGCGGTCAAGATCGCGGTGCGGGCCAAAGCGGAAGGGGGCAAAGCCAACCAGGCGTTGATCGACGTCATCGCCAAGATCATGGCCGTGCCCAAATCGAGCTGCGAGATCATCGGCGGTGCCGCTCACCGCCAGAAACGAGTGCTGGTACACGGCATCTCAGCCGCAGCCGCGCGATCCGCCCTGCAACGCGCTTGGCCGAAGTGATTCTCGCCCCCCACCTCTCCGACCAGGTCGCTCAATCCCTGAGCCGGGACGTGTCTGGCTGTGCCATGGCTTCAACAGCGTTGGGGATCGCTGTCGATGGTACCGTGCAGATACCCGGTGGCTGGCAATTGTTCGATCCGTCCACCACGGCGAATCCACAATCCGGTGCGGCTGGTGAACCGCCCGCAGACGAAACAGTTTTCCGCGCCCAGACATCTGCGAAGCTCCGCCAAACCCGCTGCGTCGACCGCCAGCAGCAACTCGAAATCCTCGCCGTCTCCTAGGGCGTGTTCGAGCGGCGTCCGGCCCGAAGTGGACGCCAACTGCACGGCGGCGTCGGCGATGGGTACGGCATCGGGATCCAAGATGGCGCCGCAGCGGGACGCATCGCACATCCGCAACAAATCGATGCTCAAACCGTCGCTGATATCCATGGCAGCGTGCACGGCTGGCATGTCTCGCAGGCGGCGAGCGACGTCGAAACGCGGCGTGAATTCCAAATGCTTGCCCAGGATGCTGCCCCCCAACCGACCGGTCACTACGATCCAGTCCTCCGGTTGCGCGCCGCTCCGCGTCCAGATCCTTCCC
>RFIQ01000088.1 GCA_003695565.1 Planctomycetota bacterium
CAACTGGCCAGCGAAACCTTCCAACGCCGCATCGACGGATTCCTGGCAGCGCCCGGCAAGCGCCGGCGGATCGTGATCGAGGTCGGCAGCCATCGCTATCGGCTGAAACGCCGCACGCGACGCGATGGCACGTTTTTCGGTACGTTGACGCTGCCCTCTGATGTCCTGGCCGGACAGATCGACCAGGCGGCCCGAATCGAAATGCGGTTGCTGCGGGCTGGCACCAACCATCCGGTCCACGTCGAATCCACGGGAGACATCTTCTATGCGCCCCCCACTGGGTTGAGCGTCATCAGCGACATCGACGATACCATCAAGTTCACCGAAGCAACCAACCGCAAAGCCCTGTTGATCAACACGTTCCTGAACCCGTTCGTGGCGGTGGATGGAATGGCTGAAGTATATCGGCAATGGCAACACGCGGGCTGCAGCTTCCACTATGTATCCAGCAGCCCTTGGCAATTGTATCAACCTCTGGCCCAGCTCTGCATGGACCATGGATTCCCCGCCGGCAGCATGCACTTGCGTTACTTCCGTGTACGCGACGAGATGTTCAAACGCTTTCGTCCCTTGCGGCACAATTCCAAAGTCGCCATCATGGTTCATCTGCTCAAACGTCTTCCCGAGCGGAAGTTCGTCCTGGTGGGAGACAGCGGTGAACGCGATCCGGAAATCTACTGGTTTCTGGCGCGTCGGTTCCCCCAGAATGTCGTCGCCATTGCGATCCGCAACGTGCCCGGCCACCCCCTGGAAGACAAACGATTGCGCAAACTTCGTGAACTCGGCAGCGGTCTGACCCTGCGCGTGTTCGATGCTCCCGCAGAACTCGCCGATCTCGTCCCGGCTCTGATGCATCGCGTTCAAGCCACCTAGCGTAGCCTGCCGGCCCGTCAGAGCCTGGGCGGGCGAAGCAGGTCTCCCTGCCGTTTCGTCTCTGGTTCGCTGGTCGGTTCCAACGGTCGAAGGGGCCAAGTTGCCTGGGGCCGCCGGCCAGCCCCGACGGGCGCGGGAATGCCCCTCACCGATCACCGACCACCAAGGCACCGCCAGCCAGCCGTCCCAGGGGGTTGCGTTCGCCGGTGCGCTGGTTTCGCACCAGGACCTGATCCAGGGCTTGGGCCAGGTTCGTTAGCGGGATGGCCGATTGCCAATCTGCCCGGGCCGCCAACACGCCCTGACCGTCGACCAGCATCGCGCCTCCATCCATGGCCCCCGCCAAGCGCACCGACGAGGGAGCGATCTGATAGTGAAAGATTCCCTGTTCGTAGGGCACCATGGCCACGCTCGCTGTTCGCAAACCGGCGTCGACCTGCACGAACAACTCTCGGGCCAGGGAGGCCAGCAACTGCTGGCTGATGCGACCGGGCCCACAGCGGATTCCGCCACGCAACAATTCGATTCCCTCGGCCCCCACCACGCCTTGGCCGATCCAGATCCACCCCTGTCCGGTCAATCCCATGCCCGGTTTCCACGGCAAGGCCGCGAAGTCCACGTCTTGCAACAACAGGCCGCCCGTTTGATGCACCGGCAAGCCGTGCTCGGCGCCCCCTCGATCGTCCACCATCAATCGCCACCCCTGTTGGTTGCGACGAAAATCGGCAATGCCAAGGACAGCGGCCTTCTCCCCAAACGCCTTGACCGTCGGCCAAAACGGCTCCAGCAGCGTGCAGGGCAGGGGAGTCGCACCGGTACGCAACTGGAACAGCGTCGGTAGATCGGCGTCACGGTGCAAGCGCATGATGTTGATACGGGCCAGGTCCGCGTCGCCCGAATCATTGACTTCGCCCCTGAGCGCGGCACCCTCGTGGCCTTGATCGAGCGGATCCTTCCTCAACGCTCGGTCGGAATCGGCGGTTGTCAGGCGAAACTGCATGCTCAACCGCGTGGCGGCGGCATCGGGTAACAGAGCAAGCTGAAAATCGGCCAAGCATTGGGTACCACGGTGCCCTGCGACAACGACCTGGTGAGCAGCCAGACTGACCACTGCGGTGCGTCCTGGACGCTGCAGGAGAAACGGCTCGACGGCTTGCCAGGCCACATCCATATCATCGGCCGCGATCCGTACTTCTCCGACCTCCAACAGCCACTGCCCGGCCACCTGCTGCACCCGTACCCGTGATACTTCCGCCAACGTTGCATTCGTTTCCGGATGTAGCAATTCCACGCCACGCAGCAGCGTGGCGTGCGGGGCCAGGGCTTCTGCCGCATCGATACGAACGTTCAAACCACATGCCGATGACACCAGGGACTGCCAGTGGGAACGTTGCCGCAGGCCGTACCAGGGGAGCTGCGCCCAGGCGCAGTACGCCACCACACCGGCCGAAGGCAGGATCGCCAACACCAGCAACGCGAGTTGACTCAGCCAGCGGCTGGTCGATTCGTGCAGCCTCCTGCGCATGAAATCTCCGTGCTACAAAAGCTGGCCCATGGATGCGTCTGCTTACCCGAATACTTGCAAGCCCGGCGTCGAGCACCGGCATAGAGTACTCGGATCGGCAGGTTGAAGTCCATGCGAACCGGCCCTGCAAGGGATGCTAGCAAAGGCTCCACCGGAGGGCGACCAACTGAGCGCGAAAACGCGCCGGGTCTCGTCGTGCTACCATGGATGCTAGCATTGGCCGGACTCGACGTCCTTCAC
>RFIQ01000089.1 GCA_003695565.1 Planctomycetota bacterium
CTGGTAACCCGCCCCCGAAGCCTGGATAAAGTTGACCTGCCGCCAGACACGGCCCCGGTCTGCAGTCGCCCGCTGCAAGAGCCCCTTGGCTGGAACAACGGCATCCAAGTTGACCGAATCGACTTCGAAATTGCCGTATAGCAACGTGGCCGTCTGTTGCAGCGCTTGCTCGGCTTGCTCCTTGTTCTTGAATGCATCGCGGGTGTATCGAACGCGTGTCGTCTGGACTCCCGCAGCAAAGAACAAGAACACCCAGCACTCGATGAATAGAACGCACAGCAAGATCGTGTGCACGACCCCCCATCGTTTTGCCGAAACGGCCACGAGATAGCCGAAAACGATCAACGCAATGAGGAGCAGGACAAGGAAGAGAATGCCACCCAAGGTCATGTTAGGTTCCGTTCCCGATCAGAGGGTCTAGATAAGCTGTAGGGGCTGCGCAATTGCCAAAACGCCGAGACAATGTCCTCTCCGCGTCCCAACGAAGTCTCTACGAGATTCCTATCTTACTTGGAATTCGCCTCAAGATGTAATCGTTTTTCCTGAACTTTTCCCTCCCCCGTAACACCTATCCCCCTGCCGGGGTGGTCTCAGTTGTGCGAAGCCGCATTTCCAAATCGTAAGTAATTGGGAAATTTGGAATAACTGGGGCAAATGGTGCGGGCAGCAGTTTTGCAATGGAGGGCAAAAACAGCATATTCCGAACATCAGGGATAGGCTCCGGACTGTGGCGGTCCCTCGAATTTGAACAAGGACGACATGCGGATGAGACCCGGAATTGGATCCGACCCCAAAACGGCGTGGTTTGGTAAGAAGTGGATGACGCGTGCCTTGCGCAGGCCCCAGTGGTGGATCTTGGGCACGATCGGGCTCGGCCTTTCTCCGCTCTTCACCGCCTGCACGCGCCAACAGTACCGTTGCAAGACCGATACCGAGGCGTACTACCTGCTCGACGAGAAGGCGATGCAGAGCCAGGAACCGAACACGGCTACCTATCGCATCGAAGTCGATCCGCGCAGCCGAATGTTCGATCCGTTCAATCCCGATCGTCCGCCCATGCCCGAGGACGACCCGCAATCCAACCAGTTCATGAAATTGGTGGACGGCAAGAAGGGCTATCCGTTGTGGGAGGCCAACGGCAGAACCAACGCCTTGGAGAATCCGCACTGGTGGGAATACTTGCCGCTGGATGAACGCGGCGTGTTGACACTGGATCTAAACGAAGCAGTGCGTATCGGTTTGCTCCACTCGCCGAACTACCAGTCCAATCTCGAAGAACTCTATTTGTCGGCGCTGGATGTCAGCTCGGAAAGGTTCCTGTTGGATTCGCAGTTCTTCGGCGGCTGGCAGGTCAACGCGACGACCGATGGCCCGCGAAGGGGTGATCCGTCGACTCCCAACAGCAGCTCGATCCTGACGACCGGACCGTTCAGCCGGTCGGCTCGACCGTTGGTCATGCGCAAGCGGTATGCCACCGGGGCGGATTTGATCGTCGGGTTGGCAAATTCGCTGACATGGCAGCTTGCCGGCCCGAATGACCAATCGGCATCCACCGTGCTGGACTTCTCGCTCGTCCAACCCCTGTTGCGACAAGGGGGCCGGGATGTCGTCCTGGAGCGATTGACGCTGGCCGAGCGGACCTTGCTGGCGAATGTCCGCGCGTTTGAACGCTATCGCCGCGCCTACTACATCCAAATCGCGACCGGTCGCAACCCGGATACCCAGCCCCGGCGCCGTGGCGGCGTGTTTGGTGGAGCAGGATTGGGAGGCTTCGACGTCCTGGGATCCGTGTTCAGTGGTGGCGGTGGCGGCGGTGGAGGGTTTGGCGGTGGAGGCAACCCCGGATCCGGCGGATTCCTGGGGTTGCTGCAGCAGCAGATCAACATCGCCAACCAGGAAGAAAACATCGTGCGGCTGCAAGACCTGTATCTGCAGTTGGAAGACAACTACCGCGAATTGCTGATGACGATGCCGGAAAGCCAGACCGAGATTCCGTCGCAGCAGATCCAGGTAGCCCAGGCCCTGCAGAATATTTACAGCGCCCAGACATCATTGCTCAATCAGCAGGCCAGCTACCAGGCGGCACTGGACAGCTTCAAGACCGTCCTGGGGCTGCCTCCCTACATCTGCATCGAGATCAAGAGCGATTTGTTGGACCAGTTCAAATTGATTTCCCAAGAGTTGCGCGAACGGCGAACGCGCATTGCGGCCGAGCGGGCCGCCATCGGCCGAGTCAATACGGCGGTACTGTCTCTCAGCCGTACCGAAACCGAGGAGGGCACTGGAAATACGGTACGCGTGCTGGCCAACAGCCCCGAATTGCAAGAACAATTGGATACATTGGTGTCACGCTTGCAACCGCTGGGCGATACCATTCAGAACGTAATCGATCAGGACGTGGCGCAAATCAAGGAGGACATCGAGCGTCTACGGTCCAGGTTGCCCGAGCGGCGACGGCAATTGGATCGATTGAAGGAAATCGTACAGCGGGAACAGGAAATGGTGTGCGGCTTGCTCCCGCTGGGGGACTTCAACACGAGCTTCTTGGAAGGCGAAGGCCTCGAGCAGCTTCCGGACGAACTATTGGAGGAGTTGGATAAGCTCGTCGTGCGACTGGAAGGACACGCTCAGACGTTCGAAGAATTGTTGCAAGAGCTGGAACGCGTTACCAACGACATCGGGAGTTTCTCCAGCGATCGAGAGCGATTCATCGAAGTCAGCGAGCGGATCGTACTGGGGTCCCAAGACCTCGTGGCAGCCCTGAACGAAAGCGTATTGGCAGCTCAACTGATTCAGGCCCGGGCCCGCACCGAATCGGCCTTGCTACCCGAAATCGATATCGAACCGCGCGATGCCGTGGAAATCGCTCGACGCAATCGTCGCGACTGGTTGAACAATCGGGCGAACCTGGTGAATTCGTGGCGATCGATCGAGGTGGTCGCTGACGACCTGGAGAGTTTTCTGGACTTTACCCTCTCCGGCGACGTCCAGAACGTGGGGGACAATCCCTTGGCGCTGCGGAGCACGACCGGGCGGTTGCGAGCCGGGTTGACCTGGGACGCTCCCATCACGCGGTTGCAGGAACGCAATAACTACCGCCAGGTATTGATCCAATACCAGCGGGCCAAGCGTTCGATGTACCAGTTCGAAGATGGAATTTGGTCGACCATGCGGGCTACGCTGCGTACCGTTCGACAGAACCAACTTTCCTTCGAGATCCAACGCTTCGCCGTACAAAACGCAGTGCTGCAGATCAGCGTCAACGAGGACATCCGGTCCATCAATGAAACGCTGGGCCAGGTTTCCGGGCCCACGGCCGCCCGGGATGCTGTGCAAGGTTTGCAGGCGTTCTTGAGTACCCAGAGCGACCTGATCGGGATCTTCGTGCAATTCGAAGCCATACGCCGGAGTCTGGATCTGGATTTGGGAACGATGGAAGTGGACGGTGAGGGAATCTGGATCGACCCCGGGCCGATTCGCGTTGACACGGTGGGAGGTGGTTTGAGTGACGCGATTCTCGACTACGGATTGACCGAAGACGAGCAAGCGTTGCGGCAGCAAGTTGCACAAATGCCCCAACAACCGCCTGAGTTCGCACCCACCGAGTCTGCCCCGGTCACTCCAACATCCAAGCTGCGGGAGATGTTGGGCAGCGTCAAATTCCGCTGGCCTTGGACGATCGAATCCAACGAACTCATCGAGAATGCCAATCGCCTGTTTGTAGATGCGCTGCGAAAAATGAATCCCGACAAGAAGTACTACCCCAATGCGAACTCTAC
>RFIQ01000010.1 GCA_003695565.1 Planctomycetota bacterium
CAATGCCGAGCCCGCCGATGACGTGACGGACCGAAAGCGGCCCTGACCTAGGTTTTCCATCACGGAGTTTGGCACCGCAAACGCTGTGACCGGTTCCAGTTCGGTTGCCTTCTTCAAGAAATGGCCGTTGCAGAAAAAGGCATCGGCATCGCCATCGTTGTCGAAATCGACAAGCCCCGGCGACCAATTGACGTGCGGCATCACTTCGGTGCCGACCCGGGTGCGGTAGGCGGCATCCTCATAGATTCCTGGGGCCAGACTCAAAAACAACATCGGGGATTGCCGGGTGTAATCGGTGACCAATAAGTCATCGATTCCGTCATGATTCAAATCGGCCGCGTCCACCCCCATGCTGCCATTCGCGGTCCCGCGCGCATCCATTGCTACGCCCATCGCCACTCCCATTTCGATAAAGTGACCGGCACCGTCGTTAACGAACATATGGTTGGGCGCACCATCGCAGCACACGAAGATATCGCTGTCACCGTCCGCGTCGAAATCCCCAGCAATCGACCCCATGCTCGGCCCACTCACTACCCCGATTCCAGACTCCAGGGTCGAATCGCGAAAGGTGCCGTCGCCCAGGTTCAGGTACAACGAATCGGGCAGGCTGGAAAAATCCTTAGGTCCTGGCGGGTACGGAAAAGACCGTGGGGCGATCCGTGCATGCAGGTCAAATCTGAAATCGACGTAATTCGCCACAAACAAATCCAAATCATTGGCGATCGTGGCGGTCGTAGACTACCGATGTCGGGGATTCACCGCATAATGGCAGCATTCGCTGTGGGCAGCCTGCGGGCGTGCCGTCTTGCAACAAGTGCCCTTGCCGTCTCGAAGCTCCCGATCCCATGACGCCAGAACCACCCGAGATCACCCCCGAACTCCTGCAGCAGAACCCGGTCTTGGCGATCCTGCTGACCTTCTTCAGCCTATTTGTCCTGGGCGGCGCGGTGGCTGCCATCGGAGCTTGGGCGTGGCTGTTATGGAGGTTGCGGACCGGCCAACCGATTCTGGAATCCGTGCCGTGGCGGCCGCGTGTGTGGGGGCTGGCCGATCTGATCGCTATCCTGATTGGATTTTATTTTCTGCAGATTGCATTCCTCGGCCTGGGCGTTCCCGCGCTGGGAGTCGATATCGAGGCGATCAAGGCCGGTGAAACTCCGCCGATGGCGTTCAACGCGTGGCTGAGTCTGTCCAATCTGTGCGCCGTGGCCTTGGCCGTCGGCTGGATCATGTTGCGTTTCCAGGTACCGATTTCCCATATTGGATGGACGCGGCCTACTGTCAAGGAATTGGCCATCGGTGTCGTAGCCGGATTGATCGTCATCCCCGTGGTCTACGTCGTGTCGGCTGTGGTCAACTTGAGTTTCCATGAAGAGTATTCCCACCCGATCCTGGAGGCGCTGCAATCCGAGGCGACCCTGGCCAGTTTTCTGATGGCTTGCTTCGTGGCAGTCATCGCTGCGCCGATCAGCGAAGAATTCGCATTCCGCGTACTGCTACAGGGCTGGTTGCAGTCCCTGCCCGGCGCCACCGCTGCCCAGGCACTCTTGGGGCGCATCAACCAGCCCGTGTCAGCCACCCGGGGCGAGGCGGTCTATGTTGCTGATGGCGAACCCTCTGCGCCGATAATCGCTGAACCGGCCGAAGGGGAGAGTTCTAGTGCGCGGACCGCTGGGATGACGGCTCCCTCGCCGCACCCCGCGGACGCGCCGGACATTTCCATATCGGCCGCTTATGCGCCCCCCGCGTCCACGGTGCCGGCGGAGCCGAATGATGTACATGGCCCGCAGGTGGCACCGGCTTGGGCGCCGCTGGTCAGCGGAACGTTGTTTGGGCTGGCGCACTGGGGGTACGGTCTGAGCTTCGTCCCCTTGATCCTGTTCGGCATCGCCCTCGGGTTCGTCTACCGGGCGCGGTGTTCGATTTGGCCGTGTATCGTGATGCATGTGATGCTGAACGCCACCAGCATGATAGCGATGGCCGTACAAGTCATGTTGCTGCGGGCGACCAGCGGCGGTTAGATACTGCGTCGATGATGACGCGGCTCGTTGCTAGCAATGCCCCTTGCAACGAATTGCACCGAACTTCCGCAAGGTCGCTGAGCATGCGAGCAGAGTCGCGTTTGAAATACCGGGCCCGATAATAAAAAGTGCGGCATCCTGCCGCTTGAACTAGCAGTCATTGCTAGCGTTTGTGCTGAGCGGATAAGCGCGAGGGCGCGTATCGAGTGTTCGAAAAGGCCATCCCTGGCCGCGGGATCATCCCTGTTGGATGGACGTGGTGTACGGCAAGTTCGGAAGGCATGCCAGTCGGTCTTGTAGTGTTTGCGGATCGACCGGCCAAGGCAGCGACGAAATGGGTTCTCCAATCACATGGATTCAAGTCATCACCCATTGGTTAACCGAGCAGAGAACAGGCAAAAGCGTTGACGCAAGTGAACGAGCCGCTGGGATGGATTCGAATCAACATGCCAAACCGAAAAGTACATCATCGCCAGGCGCCTGGCCATCCCAGCGAAGCATCACCGCCAGCGACGATCAGGGGATTGTGTGATTACGAAGCGCGATTGTCAAGCGCGATCGGCAGAAATTTTTTGGTCCATTTTTTCATGGGTAGCTTCCCCCATTGCGCCTGCCGCGCACTTGACGCCTGGCGATTGACAACTTGCGGAAATGCTGGAATTGCGGGACACTGGACGCGACGATTTCGCCGACTCGGGATACGGCCAGCACGTTGGTGCGATGCGTAGCGTCGCGGCTGGAGTACTGGATGGCGTTTCCGTTTCCTGTCCCGTTGCACCGCGGAATTCCCCGTTCGACTGTTGCTTAACTGAACTACTTCTTTGTGGCATGAATGATTCGAGCGTGAGTTCCCAAAACAATGAGTCTCAACTGGAGCTAAACCGCCTCGTCGGCGCGGCGTTGACGCAGGACGTGCAGCGGCGGTTGGGAATTTTTTCCCTCCCCGCCGACTTCCGGTTGTCCGTGGTCATTCCGGTTTTCAACGAGGTGCGTACGGTTTTGCAAGTCATTGAACGCGTGCGTCGCACGGAACTGCCGCTGGAGATCATTTTGGTCGACGACGGTAGCCAGGATGGGACGCGGGACAAGCTCGAGTCGTTGCCTCCGGCGGATGATTTGAAAATTATTCTGCATCCGAAGAATCAGGGGAAAGGCGCGGCGTTGCGAACCGGATTCGCGCATGCAACTGGCACGGCAGTAGTCGTGCAGGACGCGGACCTCGAATACGATCCGGACGACTTCCGGTTCCTGATCCAGCCGATCGTCGAGGGGCAGGCCGATGTGGTTTACGGCACTCGTTACGGGCATCACGATCGACCGGTCCCACCGCTGTGGCACGTTCTGGTCAATCGTTGGATCACGCGGTTGGCCAACTTGCGAACCGGGTTGTACTTGAGCGACGTAGAAACTTGTTACAAAGTCATACGTCGGGAATTGATCGCCGAGATAGCTCCCACCTTACGCGAAAACCGATTCGGCATCGAAATCGAACTGACGATCAAGCTGGCGCGGCGCAAAGCCAGGTTCTACGAGCGTCCCATCCGGTACGATCGCCGCGGTTTCGACGAAGGAAAGAAGATCGGCTGGCGCGACGGTGTGCGGGCCCTGTACTGCATGATTCGGTATTGAGGCATCGATGAGCAACGATGGCATCCAGCCTGATCGAGCTGTCCAGACGGCGCAGCAACTGTATTCGCCGGCAATGCTGGCTGATCTGCTGGGGATTTCGGTCAGCCTCATTCGGCGTTGGTGTCGGGCCGGGTTGCTGCCCAGCGTGAGCGAAGTATTCCAGATGCCGTACTTCGATTATCGCGGTGTATCGACGGCACGCCAGTTGGCGCGCTGGTCGCAAGGTGGCTTGACGGTCGCGGAACTCCAGCAGCAGTTGGAAGCGCTCCGCGCGCGATTCGGCCAAGATTGTCCCCTGGCTGAATTGCCGCTGGTGGCCGAGGGCAAACGATTGATCCTGTGCCAGGGCGATATGGCCATCGAAGCCAGCGGACAGTTGCGTTTGCCGTTCGAGGGTGACCTGCCGCGTGGGGAAGACGAGCCTGCACCGACGGTGATCCCATTTCACCGCCCGGACCGCCCGGCCGACCGCGACCAACCCCAGCGAATGGACTGCGATTACATGCTGGACCGGGCCATGCAGGCCGAGGATGAACTCGACTTCGATGTCGCCTTGGACTGGTATCGGGCCGCTTTGGCCGCCCACGGGCCCCGAGCCGACATTTGTTTCCAGCTCGCTGAATTGCTGTATCGCACGGGCGATGTGGCCGGTGCTCGCGAACGCTACTTCATGGTGTTGGAACTGGATGCGGAGATGGTGGAGGCGCGTGCCAGTTTGGGGTGTGTGCTGGCCGAAGAAGGACAACTGGAACTGGCCGTCGCAGCCTTGGAGGGCGCGCTGCAGCAGTTTCCGGACTATGCGGATGTCCACTTCCATCTGGCTCGAGTGCTGGACGATCTGGGCGAACCGCAGCGGGCTGTAGGGCACTGGGTGCGGTTCCTGGAGTTGGCTCCCGAAAGCCCTTGGGCGGACGAGGCCCGGGCGCGTTTGCAATCCGATGCGCCGCTGTTGGAATTCTGAGACCCCGGCAAGTCGCTCAGTCCGCTCTGCGCCCGGCAGTCGGCTCCAGCCGACCGGCCAGGATGCGTGCGGCCCCCGCCCTCAAGCGTCCCGACCGCATGACGCGGTGCGTCGGCAATCCACGTGCAGAATCGATGTCCGAGGTCGGTTCGATGCGTCGAGCGCCGCAGGAATGTTTGGCCGAGGTAACAACTGGCAGGCAGCCGTGCTGCCAGGGAGCCACGGTTATGGTTGGCCGCGGTTGGTATCGAAGAAGTCGCGGCGGGGATCGGGCGGCCTGGTGGGGCCGGGCAACGCAGGAACCTGGCCAGTCCCGTTGGCTCCGCCGCCAGTCTCGTTGCCGACCTGAATGCCGCCAGCCGCAATCCGCAGATCCTGTATTTCTCCGGTAGCCGGATTGACCGCGGCCGATTCGACGTACGCCTGGAATGGGCGCCCGCCGGCCACTGGGTCGCTGCGCAGATAAGCCGGTTCGCGGCCGGCGCCGCGAAGAATCAGCCGCTGCAATTCCGTGTTGTAGACGATTTGTTGCGCGGTACCGGAGAACAAACTGGTTTCGGTGCGACCGCGAAAGGCGACGTGACCGGCGACTTTGCATTCCCACCGACTGCGTTCCGGCTGACCAGAAAGACCCAGCGGTGCCGCAGTGGAAACGTCGTACAGGTGCACCTGGTCGCCGCGCACCAGCAAATCGTTGGTCCGCAGACCGCGCGCTGCGGCGAATTCGATATCTTGCTCCCAATCCGCCACGGGACCGGTCAGTATTTCCACATTGCCTTCCAATACGACTTCACGGCGATCTACCAGAGCGACTAGCGTATCCCGGTATCTGACATTGGCCCCTCGCAACACCCGCGGAGCGTCTGGTGCCGGGTTGGAATCGTCGCGGAACCATGACTTGATCGTGCCGGGGCCACTTACAACGACTTGCGACTGCGCCGCTTCGTACCGACATTCCGGAGCGATTAGCAGGTCCCGCCGCACACGGTCTCCATGGCGGCTGAGCGTCGAGGCCATGATGCGCAGATTCTCGCGCAGCGTCACTTGTTGCAGTTGCACCGCTGGGGCATTCAACGCGCTGGCAGTGACCGGCCCCGTCAGGTCGATTTGCAAATCGTCGCACTCTTGCTCCAGCCAGGTCAAGCGCTCCGGCGAGGTGCGGAACGCGGCCGACAAGACGACGCGATCGGTAATTCGAATCCGCTGGTCTTGGAAAGACAGACCACCGTGCCAGAGGACGCGTGGCTGTTTCAACCACTCCAAACGCACAGGCGACTCGGCACCGGTGCTGGCTGCCGGGCGATGCAGCAATGCTGAAGGAACCAAGAGTTCCCCAGGCTGGTCGATGGTAATCGCCTGCGTCGCATGCACATAGCGTATGGCCGTGCTGGCGATAAACCCGTCGCCATAAACGACGCGCGCCGGTTGACCATGAATGATCCCTTCTAATCCGCCGACGGGGACGGCCAGCACGTCGATGCTGGTTCCTTCCAGATGCCAGCTGAATGGATCGACCGACTCGCGCCACGCGCGAACTGGTCCCTCCATGTGCATGGTTTGCAATTCATAACCGTCATTTACGCCAATTACCGTCGCGACCAAGGTCTTTCCCGTCAGCATCAGGGGTTCGACGGGTTGCTCGAACGCAGCCGGCTCGGACGCAACCGGTGCGACACGGACAGCCGACCCGACCGTGGGGGGAGTAATTGCGCTGGCACCTGCTGGACTGGCAGACGCCGTCGGTGTGGCGGACGCAGCGATGGGTGCGGGGTATTCGGCGCGCAATTCCAGGGAGTCCACGCGTACATTGGCCTGAGGGGTATTCAACATGGCATCGCCGGTCACCAGCAACCGCTGCAAACGGTAGTTGCGCTTTGGTGATACGGTCTCTGCTTGGGCTGTGCCCAGCGGTTGCGTTGCGGGCGGCGGCTGGCTGGCTACCAGCCTGGCTGCCGCAGGGGGTGCTCGACGTGGCGGGGCGGGGGAGAGCCACAACTCGATGCGTTCGCCCAGCAGATTCCGGTTTCCCTGTTCGGTGCGCTGGGATGCGCTCGCCTGGCCCAGAACTTCGATCCATTGCCGCGCTCCGTCGTCCAACGGGGCCATCCGCAGGGATTGGGTCCAGCGGAGCGACGTGTTCCCCGCCGCTTCGGTTTGCGAATCGATGGTGCCGGCCCCGCTGGCCACCAGCCATCCCAGGTGGGCGGGCTGGCCTGGAGCAGACTCGGGCGCCGCCTGGTATTCGATCCGCGGGGCTTGGATGCGGTGCGTCTGGTAGACCAGTTCGGCCGGTTGCTGGCCTGCATCGTTGAGCAGCGAGCCATCGATGTCCACGCGCCGTTTGATCAGATCCAACACGACTCGTTTGGCCACCAGACGAGCCCCGATTGACGGAGCGGTGACCGTCACGCGCTCGAAGGCTTCCATCCCGGACACGTTGGCCGATCCGGTGGCCTCGATGCGGCGGATGCCCAGGCTGCCGACACCGGCACCTCGCTGCGATCCGTTTGCCTTCCCCGCCCCGGTGCGAGGCTCGATCTGGGCCACCAGCGTTTGGCAATCGAACACGTCGGTGGCCACGCCTTCCACGGTGTGTTCTACGTGCACTCCGTTGCGCAATCGCGCGGTAGAAGAATTGAAGTCGAACGAAAATCGACCTCCGGCAGCCAGCTTCAACCGGGCCGGTGCGTCACGGGCAGCTTTCGCGGTGGTCATCAGGCGGCCCCACAGCCCGCCGGGAGGCAGCGCGATATCCACGGATTCGATCTTGTAGAGATCCAACTGGTCGAGCGGCCCCCATGCGCTGCGGCTGTTGCCGGTTGCCAGTTCCGTATTGTGAACCGTCAACCGCAACTCGCGCCCCACGACCCGGCTGTTGTTCCATTCGATCAACACTTCGTTGGGGGTGCTCAACTGTCCGTCGTCGATCACCAGATCGTGAGTGCGGATTCGCCACTGCGGTTGGCCTGCGGAAGTACGGCGCGACAACTCGATCGCCCCGCCCAGTGTTCCCTGGACGACCTGCGGTACCCGCCCGGAAGTGATATCCAACGGCTCGTCGAAGTGAATCTGGGCACCACTGCCGGCCGTGATAATCCACAGATCCTCATGCGCCAGCGATTCGAACCGACGACTGGCGAGCGCTTGGCGGCCCGCCGCTGTCACGGGCAGGACAATCGTCAGTGGTTGCAGTTGCCAGGTTTGCGGGTCGATCTGTTGCCAGCGTTGCGCCAGCAGAACACCGCGATGCGTCAAAATAAGCTTGGGATTGCGGCGCTGCCACGATCCCTCGGGGAAAATCGCATCCCAGCTTTGATGGGCATTCAAGTCCTGCAGCACATCGGGCGGCAATTGGGGTGCAGGGGCGGTGGTCTGCAGCCAGGGGACCACGGTGAAACGGTAGATTCCCATCAGGGCGGCAACGGCCAGCAGGGCGCGAACATAGCGTTTCAAGAATCCGGCCACCGCTCGTTACTCCGTGTCGTTCGCGAACATCGGCTCCCAGCATCCCTTCAACCGCATCAACCGCCGAACCGTTTCCCGAACTGCCCCACGTCCGCCACCAGCTTGGGTCACCCAACGGGCCACCTGACGAGCTTCGTCCGCCGCATCGGCCACCGCCACGCCCAATCCTACTGCCTTCATGACAGGGATATCGGGCAGATCATCTCCGATGTAGCAAACTTGTTCGGGGATGACACCCATCGCCTGCATGACCTCCCGAGCCACCGGCAACTTGACTTTGGCTCCCTGCCGCACGTGTGCAATTCCCAGCTCGTCCGCCCGCCGGACGACGATGCTGGAGGTGCGCGAGGTGAGCAACCCGAAGGCGAAACCGGCTCGTTGCCACAGTTTGATGGCCAGGCCGTCGCGCACATAGAACGCTTTGCTTTCGACTCCGTTGGCATCCATGATCAAACGGCCGTCGGTCAGCACACCGTCCACATCGCTCAGGATGCAGCGAATGCGCTGCGCGATGTCCACCTCCGATTGTGAATCCTCCACCAAGTCGCCTCTCACTAAATGTACGGGTACGGGCAATCGGCACAGGGCCGCCACAGGGTCGCTAGTGCGGGCCGTGCAGCGGCAGGATCGCGGGACCGTCGTCCTCGTCCTCTTCGGGCTGAGCCAACACGCCCACCAGATCGGTCACGTCCAGGATACCGACCGGTCGTCCCTGCAGATCGACGACCGGCAGCTCGCTGATCTTCTTTCGTGTCAAGATGTCGATCGCCTCCGGCATGCGCGCCGAGGAGGCAACGGTGTGAAAGCTGCGCGTCATCACGTCGCCGATCGGACGTTCCAACGCCGATGCATCCGCAGATTCGAGAAGCCGCGCCAGATCGCTGTCGGTGAACAGGCCGACCAGGCAGCCACCCTCGTCGACGATCATAATGCACCCCGTGCGTCGACCTGGCCGGCTGACTGCCACGAGCACTTCCCGCACGCTGTGGCCCAGCCGCGCGATCCGGCATTCGGCTCGGGACCGCATGTAATCGGTTACCGGCGCCAATTGTCTGCCCAGACTGCCGGCTGGGTGGAACACGGCAAACTGTTGCCGCGAAAAACCTTTGGCCTCACTGACGACCATCGCCAACGCGTCGCCCATGGCCATCATCAACGTGGTCGATGTCGTGGGAGCCAGGCCGAGTTCGCCGGCTTCCGGATGCTGTCCGACGTCCAGTACGATGTCGGCGGCGCGCCCTAACGAGCTGCTGCGCCCGCCGGTAATGGCGATGGTGTGGCGGGCACACTCTCCAAGATATGGCAGCAATTGGTTGACTTCTTGAGTTTCGCCGCTGTAGGACAGGACCAGCACGACGTCTGTCGATTGGACGACCCCCAAATCGCCATGTACGGCCTCGGCCGGATGCAAGAATACGCTCGGCGTTCCAGTCGAAGAAAGCGAGGCAGCCAGTTTCCGCCCCACGATCCCCGCTTTGCCAATCCCGGTGACAATCACCTTGCCAGGGCATTCCAACAGCGCTTGAACCGCTCGCTCGAAGGCGTCGCCGATACCAGCCGCCAATGCCCCGAGAGCAGCCGCCTCCTGACGGATCACCTCCCGGCCACGGCCTTGCCAGTGTTGAGGCAGTAGGCGCGGTTGGTCTTCCGATCGGAGCGGTTGACCGGCTTCGCGCGCATCGGTGCGGTGCGCTTCGGATACTCGGTTCGGCAACGCGGACACAGGCTCTTCCTCCATGAATCGCCGTTGAAACAACATGCGTTCGGCCCCCGACCGACCGCCGGTCGATTCTACCTGAATCCACTGGTACGCTGTCAATGCAGACTTCGGTTGCACCGACCGAATATGGTTGAACGTCCAAAGTGTGCGGAAAGGACTCAGTTTCTCCGCGATGTGCTAGCAACGGACCCGCCATGCTCTGAACTTGAACGCAGACTTTTTCGCGACTTTGCTTTTCCAGACCCTCCAGATCTCCTAGTATCTCATTCCGCGTACGGGAGTACGGAGCGAGGGGAAGAAATGCCGATAAGAACGATGCACAGAGTTTTGCGGACCTTGCCGGGGAGTGATGGCGATGCGCGTGGAAACGTCCCGATTCGGGACTGTCGAGACTACCGAGGATGCGGTCCTTACGTTCCCGCACGGTTTGATCGGGTTTGAATCGATGCGGCAATGGGTCTTAGTGCCGGACCCGCACAACCCGATGGTCGCCTGGTTGCAATCGGTGACCGATCCGGCGGTCGCCTTGCCCACGGTGAGCCCTCGGCGTTTGCAGCCCGACTACAAAGCGAGTGTCGCCGAGCGCCAGTTGGTGCCGCTGCAACTGCGCAGCACCGATCGCGTGTACATACTAGCGGTGGTCAGCAAGTCGGGGCGCACGCTGACGGCGAACTTGCGCAGCCCGATTATCATCAATGCGTCTCAGCGGATTGGCTGCCAGGTCGTGGCCTCCGACGACTTGCCGTTGGCACTTCCGCTGGCCCAAAGTCCCATGCGTTCGCTGCGCATCGCAGCCTAATGCCTGTCTAGCGCCTCGGAGCGGGACTTGCGGATTTCAGGACTGGCGAACGTAGCGCTCGGGCGGGGCCTGGGTTTTGTCTTTCCACGTTGGTGGTTGGCCCGCTTTCAACTCCAAGGGATCGTGGCCGGTCCACCGCAGAAACAATCCGATCGGGGTCACGATCAGAAAGTACACGCCTCCCAGCAGCAGGTGGCTCACGCCCCAGGCAATCGGTAGGGTCACCGTCTGCCAAGCGCGAATGATCGGCCGCTGGGATTTCGGGCACAGGTAGTACACCACAGCCATTCCCACCGCCAGGGCCACGCCCGCCCACCAGAACCAGCCCAGCGTCGGGCGCAATGCCCACGCAATGAACGCGATCAACCCAGCTAATGAGAGGCCGAACCAACGCTGCATCGACGCAGACGGTGCGGCGCGGTGGTCGATCAATGGCATGCTCGGCCCTTCCGTATTACACATTTATGCATCGAGTAATTCCCCAAGCAAGCAATCTTCTTCACCTGGGTCGACGTTTCCGTATACCAGGATAACGATTCTCTCGCGTACACTGCGCCGGTAACTGGCCCATGGATATCGATTCTGCCGGTTCTTGGCTACGGTCAAGCATCTCAGTCTCTCGTCAGGCCGGTCAGGTACTGCGCGCTGCGTTGCCGCAGCTCTGATGGTTGTTCCTGCCGCAGAAACAAGGCATTGTTAATGACCAAGGCGTCCATCTCCGTGGCCAGGAAGCACCGATACGCATCTTGGGCCGTGCACACGATCGGTTCGCCGCGCACATTGAAACTGGTATTGATCAGCACAGGGCAACCGGTCCGCCGGTAGAACCGCGTAAGCAACTGGTGGAAACGAGCGTGACGTGAGGGATCCACGGTTTGTACGCGGGCCGAATAGTCCAAGTGTGTGATGGCGGGCAGAGTGCTCCGCACTTGCTTGACCCGTTCCAATCCCTGTGCGTTCTCTGCCGGGCGACGGCGATGTTCGGGGCGCACGTAGAAGGTGAACAGCATGTAGGGGCTGGCATGTCCCGGCGGCATCTCGAAGTACTCGTCCGCGTGTTCCTCCAGCACCGCCGGGGCGAATGGACGAAACGACTCGCGGAACTTGATCTTCAGATTCATCTTGGATTGCATCTCGGGGTTGCGCGGATCGCCCAGGATGCTCCGCGCCCCCAGCGCCCGTGGCCCGAACTCCATGCGCCCTTGAACCCACCCGACGACATGTTGCTGGTCGATCAATTCGGCTACGCGATCATCCAAGGCCTCGCTGCTGGCGTATCGGTGGGCTACCGCCCCGGAGTCGATCAAACGTTGGATCTCCGCATCGTCGATCGAGTTGCCCAACAGGGATCCCTTCATGCCGTCTGGTTGGACCGCACTGCGGGGCCCGTCCAGCAACTGGTGCCAGATCAGTTGGGCCACCCCCACGGCCCCGCCCGCGTCGCCCGCGGCCGGTTGGATCCAAACATGACGAAACGGGCCCTCGCGCAATAGTCGACCGTTGGCCACACAATTCAGCGCCACGCCTCCGGCCATGCACAGTGCGTCCGCATCGGTCTGTCGATGGACGTGGGTGGCCAACCGCAGAACGGCTTCTTCGGTAACCACTTGAATGCTGGCCGCCAAGTCCATATCGCATGGACGGATCGGCGCTTCCGGTTGGCGACGGGGAAACCCCAGCAACCGTTCCAGCCGGCGGTCGGTCATCCGCAGTTTGCGGCAATAGGAGAAATAATCCATGTTCAACCGAAAGGCACCGTCCGGCGCGACCTCGATCAATTTCTCGCGTATCAAGTCGGCATAAATCGGGCGGCCGAAAGGAGCCAACCCCATCAGCTTGTACTCGCCCGAATTGACGCGGAAGCCACAAAAATAGGTCATCGCCGAGTACAACAAACCGAGTGAATGAGGAAATCGCATCTCCTGTTTCAGTTCGATGCGGTTACCCTGCCCAACGCCCCAGGTCGTGGTGGCCCATTCCCCCACGCCATCGATCGTCAATATCGCAGCCGATTCGAAGGGGGATGGGAAGAATGCGCTCGCCGCGTGCGATTCATGGTGCTCGCAGAAGACGATGCGGCGCTTCGACCACCCGCCAAGCCCGCGACGAATGACCTGCGGCAGCCGCAGTTTCGTGTGCAGCCACCCAGGCATGGCGTGCGCAAAACTCCGGTACCCCAGAGGGCTGACGGCCAGGTAAGTCTCGAGCAGTCGGTCGAATTTCAATAACGGCTTCTCGTAGAATCCGACATAGTCGATGTCGCCGATCTCGGCCCCGATTTCTCTCAGGCATGCATCCAAGGCCAGTCGGGGGAATTCCGCGTCGTGCTTCCGGCGGGAGAAGCGTTCCTGGCTGGCAGCAGCCACGAGGCATCCATCATCCAGCAGGGCCACAGCCGCATCGTGATAGAAAGCCGAAATCCCTAGGATCAACGTCATGCGCCGTCCTCCTGCGACGACTCGCTGGTCTCGGACAACAGCCTTTCCAGGGTGGCCACCCAGCGCGCGACGATCTGGCGGTATCCCTCAGCCGTCGGGTGAATCGCATCCCCCAACGTCCGCTGGTTGCATGGAACAGTTCCGCAAATCTCGACCAACGGCAGGTCTCCCTCGTGCGCCAAGCGCCGGACGCAGGCATCCAACCATCGAGCGATCTGCTGATTCGTCTCCACCTGGGCGGGCGAATCCCCCAAGTACTGCGTTACACCGCTGCAGTTCTCGCACCCAGCATGCAATTGCGTCGATAAGACGAGGCGCGCCCCCGATCGTTCGACGGCTTCGATCAATCGACGGTACTCCTGCTCGACCAACGCAGCCCCAGCGTCCGACACGGTCGTACCGGCCGATGGCGGGGGAGCGAATCGAGGGGCTGGCGGCGGAAACAATCGGTAGCGCAAGAATCCATACAGCACACTATGGGACAGGCATCTTTGCCACAGCGGCGGGGCACCGGCAGTCCGCTCCACTGCGGCCGGATCGGAAGCGATCAAGGTTGGGATATCATTCCAACCCGCGTAAATCAAAACGATGTCCGGTTGCAGAGGCGCAACCACCGATTCGTATCGAGCGCGGCATTGCGTCAAATTGTAACCTGGCACGCCGGCATTGATGACCTCGACCTGCCATCCCCGCCCTTGCAATTCTCGCTCCAAGATCCGACATGGATCCTCCGCATCGGCGACCAGGTAGCCGAACACGGCCGAACCACCCAGAACGGCGATCCGAACGCGCCCAGGGGCCTTAGCCACGCGTATCTCCGGGCCGCGCAGACCCAGCGAGTTGACTGAGATGTCGTAGGTCGTCGAACGGATGCGCAGACCGGGGCGCAAGGTATAACCAGCCTCCGCGTCCGGTACAAAGAATGCCAACCCGGTCACGTAGCAGTTCGGGGTCCAACCGCGCCAGGCGACGTGGACCCGCAAAGCGAGTTCAGCGATGATCAGTGCGCCGACAACCCCCAGACCGCAGGCGGCCGCCGCAAACAGCCGCCGCTTTTCTCTGTTGATCACGCGTTTGGGCACTTGCGCTACACCTGATCGACGAGGATTGGATACTCGATGCCGCCTCGCTACGTTGAACCTGTCGCCTGAGGGGGTACCTGAAGCCATACGCAGGTGCCCCCCCAACGGTTCTCCTTGGTCGTCCGGGCTGATCATGCAGGGCCTTGCGCTCACATCACGACCTCGCTATTTGCGTCTCGCCGATCGCCAGCCCGCTGCGCGGGCGCACAACGGATTTCCCGGTCGAAACGGAACATCCCAGCACGAATCCGGATCCAGGCATGCCTGCCGGGGAGACCCGAATCAAAGGAGCTCCTCTAAGGATTCTACAAATCCACACCAAGGGGGGTTCTCGATGGCACCCGACGGGGGTTGTAAGGAAATTGCCCCGTAAACCCGCTTTAAAGTCCTCATCTTATTGCACTGGGATTGCGGATTCGTTAAATTGGAGTGCTGTTTGTGACGAGGTTGAATGTCTTGAGCCCCGTCATTTTTAGGTTTTCCTTGTTCAAAGGAGTTGTGTATGTCCAGGTTATTGCGGTTGCGAAAGAAAAGGTCTTTCGCATTTACACTCGTCGAGCTGTTGGTGGTGATCGCCATCATCGGCATCCTCGTAGGGTTGCTGTTGCCCGCCGTGCAAGCCGCGCGCGAGGCAGCGCGGCGCATGCAGTGCTCGAACAATCTCAAGCAACTGGGATTGGCGGCGCTCAACTATGAGAGCACTTATAAGGTTTTCCCAAGCCAGGCGAATGGACCGATCGTTCTGCCCGCCAACTGGGGTGGTAGTTGGGAGAGCTCGCGCGGGCACCACAGCGCTTTCTTGCAGATGTTGCCCTACATCGAGCAAACCAATCTCTACAACTTTATTGCGTCCGGTCCCCAAGAGGGTGGCATGAGTCGAAACCGGCCATTCGGCCCGCATTCGCTGCGGCCGTACAGCGCGTACAAGGAACGCATTCCAACGTTCCTCTGCCCCTCCGATCCTGGCGCTCAGACGATGGGTTGGAGCAGCGCTCAAGCCCCGATCGACTACGCGACCAACGTTGGGGATTCGACGCGAGGTCGGGATGGTCGCCACAACGGCGAATGGGGAACCTTCAATTCTCGTGGTATGTTCAATCGCGTTTGGGAAAATCCCAATGTTCCCAACGCCCGTCAGGGGCCTGGCAAGGGCAAAACGATTGGACAAGTTACCGACGGAACCAGCAACACGTTGATGTTCAGCGAGATCACGATCTTCAATGGTCGTGGAAAATTGCACGGCCACTATGTTGTGGTCCCTCGCGCTCAATTCCGTGCTGGACCGATTATCTGCATGCAGGCACGCGGTCCCAACGGCACCCTGGTCGGCACGCTGCCCAGCTCCCACCATCGCCACGGCGAAGCATGGGCCAACGGGATGAGCATGACCTGCGGATTCACTGCTATCTTGCCTCCCAATGCTCCATCGTGTGCCAACCAGCGCGGTGAATGGCAGGAAGGCATCTACACGGCAAACAGTTACCATACCGGTGGTGTCAATGCGGTCATGGTCGATGGTTCGGTCCAGTTCATTACCGAAAATATCGACACCGGCAATCTGGCAGCTCCCGTACCGGTTAACGGTCCTTCGCCTTACGGCGTTTGGGGTGCCCTCGGCACGTCCGCAGAAGGTGAAGTAGTTCAGTTGCCGTAGGTAACCTACGTCGACCGAGTACCGGCCTGGCATATACACCAAGAAGCGTCGGCGATCGCAATCGCCGGCGCTTCTTTTTTTGTGGTAGTCTATTCGATGGTGCACCCAGCGCAATTCATCCAATCAGCTTTTCGATTAACCGACCTTGGTAACCGTCACGCCATCAAGAGTGTCCTGCCGCTGCTGCTGTTGCTGCCGGGGTGCTGGAGCGGAGAACCGACCGCTGGTGGGAATCTGACGACTGAGGAACTGTTTCGCCTACATTGTTCAACCTGCCACGGTGACGGTAGTGGCAACGGGCATGTCGCTCAGACGCTCAAAGTCAAGCCACGCGACTTGCGAGATGGACGGTGGCAACAGTCGGTCGACGATGCACGCATCCGCCGCGTGATCCGTGATGGCGGGGCAGCCGTGGGCCTAAGCCCCGAGATGCCTGCCTTCGGCGAGAAGCTCTCTGG
>RFIQ01000090.1 GCA_003695565.1 Planctomycetota bacterium
ACTGTTTTCACCGACAATGAAGTGGTTGTGCACGGCGGCAGTGTCGGGGTGCAAGTGTTGTTCTAGGCCCGGTCGAGTTTTCCGTCGGCGATTCCTTAGACTCTGATCCATCGTACGGTTGGCTCTAGCATTCGGACGGCGGCGCGCGGCGCTCCCCGGGCAGATGATTTGCCAGTGAAGGATCGCCATCGTTCCCATCGAGAGCGGCGGTTGCAGAGCGCTGGCCGCGATCGGCCGCGCGTCCACCCGATGTCAGAGTTCGTCTCGTCCAATCCTCCAGACGAAACCCATTGATCGTTCAGCGGCACCCAAGCATGATCAACGGAATTATCGCACACTGGCAAGAGAATCGCGGCAACTGGTTGTTAGCAATGGCGGTGGCAGTGTGCGTGCTGGCATCGATCAGTTTTTATCTTGGATGGCTGCCAGAAATCCGCCTGCGGCCACCTGCTGAAACGCGACGAGTCGTCGCAAGCCGCGGGGCGGGGGTGGTGGCGGTGACCGTTATTACGCCCAAACCCCCACCAGGAACACGTCCTCGGATCATCGTGGGGTTGCTGGAGCCCTACGGACGGCTGGCACCTGCCACGAGCTTCCTTTTCCGGGAGGAATTGGAGCTGCCGGCCAATGGCGTGTTGACTGCCGTGTTTCCCTCTGTTCCGGTGGGGGACTATGCTGCAGTAGCTTTCGTGGATCGCAATCAAAACGGCCGGTTGGACTTCCAGGAAAACGGGAATCCGTCCGAGCCGTTTCGGCTTTCCTTTTCGGCGGCCGACCCGCCGGAGGATCAATTGCATCTGAGCGAGGCTGCCTTCGCCGTGGAGCGTGGCCAACCCGTCGTGTTGACGTTGGATTTTACGCAGCCGGTCCATACTGGCTCGCCAACCGCGCCGGATGCGTCAAGCAACTGACGCGGTAGGAGGCCTCATTGTGCGGCCGAGCGTGAGTTACTCGCGTCGCAACGTGAAGGATGTCGTGTGCAGGCCAGTCTCCTCATCGACCAGGTAACTGCCGCTGGGAGCCAGGTACTTGGAGATGACCGCGAAGGGAGGCAGCTCATGCTTTTCTAAGGCACTCAACAGTGCTTGGAACACGGGGTTGTTGTCGGCCACCTGACGCAGACGCTCGCGGTTCTTCGGATCGCGGGCCAGTTCATAGAACAGTTGCAACGATTCCTCCGGCCGGGCGAAGGACAAACCCGCGCATTCCTGGCCTTGCAGTTGAGCCGTGATCCGATCGGAGATCAATTGGAACTCCAACGAGTCCACCAAGGGACCGGCAGTCCCGTTCAAACATCCGGCCAGTTGTTGCATCATGTAACGGCTGTCGGATACGACCACGTAATCGTCGATCATTGCAATACAAATTTCGGGGCGGCGGATGGCGGAATCTTCTGGTAAGCGGCGGCCGACCTCGACCACGTGGGCCTTGATCGGACCGATCGCTTCCAGTTGAACGTTCGTACGGTCTTCGATCCTGTCGAGGATTTTGGGCAGTACCTTGTCTTCAAAGGTCTGGGGGTTCTTTAGCCGCACTGCGTACACATTCGAGCCGCTGTTGATTCGAATGGGACGCACGAATCCCTGCAGCAAGGTGATGCGGCCCTCGAGGTTGTCCAGCACGTCTTGGCGCAGATCGATGTCGAATTGCCGGCCGAATCGCTGAACTATTTCCTGTTCGAATGCATCTTCCCCGCGAAATTGATCGTACAACCGTTCGATGCCCTGTAGTGTTGCAGCCAAATCCCAATTGATGGTGGAGTATCCCGCCACCGTGTCGGGAACCCATTGCTCCGGCGTGGTCGATCCAGATTTGGGACGCAGCAGGGCCAGTAGTTCCCGCCGTGGGCTGCCCAGCAAAATGTGAAAGTGCGAGATCGCATCGAAGTCCGGAGGGGAGACGATCCAACTGCCTCCGACGCCCTGGATCCCGTCCAGCCCCAGCGCCGGTAGCATGGCCAGAAACATCGATGTGCCGGCATTGCGAGGCGTAAACTGGCGGATGATACCCATGGGATCCGCATAGAAGGTGACCTGGGGACGCTCGCCTTCCGTTCCCACACAACGAGCCATGATTTGCGTGAAGCGGCGATTGTCGGCCATCGTCTTGGCCTCCGGCAGCCGCCCCAGCCACTTGTCCGCCAACAACTCGAGAAAATCCGGATCGGTGCACGCGACGATTACGGAATCGTCCAGGAAATATCCAAAACGCTGGTCGCGGCGATTCGGGTTTTGGTACCGATGCAAGGTCAGGCGATCAATCGTTTTTTCTTCGTGGACCATGTTCTTGCTGGCTTCCTGATCCATGCGTTGCAGCAGAATTTGAACCGATGCAATTTCTTCGCCGGCATCGAGCAATACGGCGATCGCTGGACCCTGGATGCGAACGTTGACCCGTTCCGAGTTCTCTTCTTCGTCGCGCTGCCGCTCCACTTCCGCGCGCCCTGTGTTGTTGGGAAAGACCGCCAGCGCGAATTCGCCGTTGGGTATCGACAGCAATTCGTCCAGATTCAAACCGATCGCTTCCTGCAGTTGCTCCACGTTGCGTACCAGCGATCCGTAGAATTCCGACAAGATCGGTTTGACCTGATCGTCGTTGGCCAGCTTGCCGAGGCTGCTGCGGTTCAGATCGGCTCGCAAACGAGAGACGTCATCCACTCGTGCGTAAATCAGCGTTTTTTCTGGAAAGAGCTGGGGAGCGGTCAACCTGTTCGTGGGCGTTGTCGGCTCTTGCGCCCGGGCGCAGTGCAGACTAACAGGAGAGATCGTCGCGAGGGTTGCGATGCAACAAACGAAACCCGCGAACCGACGGGCTATCAGGGGGCTTGGGCGAGACATTGTTGAGTCCTTGGGCACAGATGACATAACAGGTCTGAAAGATTCTATTCTGGCAAGATGATCGCTGGGTAGACTTGGCGGTCACCTGGCACTTCTACAACAAAATGGTCCACCAATGACGGTTGTTCGGGATGGGGTTCCATCAGTTAAGGGTTCGACCGCAAACACGCGTGGCCGGCTGTGGTAAATCCGGCCACCGTACCGATACAGCCAGCGGGGGCTGCAGGTGCCGAGGGAGTTAGGTGCGGCCCCACGGCAGTTGGACAGCACTGGATTCGTCGTCTGGATGTAAATCTTGAGGAATTATCGCCAGAAAATGCTCCTACACTCGTCCGCGTGCGAAACGTAACGCGTCGACGTCGGGTTAAAATAACGTGCAGCTCCCGGCAGTCGACCCGCCTGCAGACCAGCCATTTGTTGCGTTTGGAACCGCAACCCAGGCGGCGGTAGACGCTCCAAGAACTCTAACCTTGCTTTGGCGGTTGTTGCGTCCGGCGGCGAACCGAAGCTGCAAGACAGCCCTACAACAGAATTAGATAGTATGGGAACGAGATTGGTCGGAACAGGCGTGCTTTGGAATCGTTTTGTAACCAAAGCGCGAGTCTACCGTCCACGTTCCACCTGATAGGAGGAATGAACGATGCGGAACGGCGGGATGAAGTTGTCAGGCACGATACTAATGGCGGGGGCGGTATTGGCTCTGGTCGCGATAACCGATGCAAGTGCGCAGCAAAATACCGGTGGTCTGGGCATAGGTTTCGGCAATTTCGGTCTGGGGAACAGCTCTTTCGGTTTATCTGGCAACTCCAACACCGGGACGAACAATGGCGCCACGGGCGCCGCCGGGACTTCCGCCGGTGCCTTGGACGGACAGATCTCCATCGGTCAGAACTTGGGTGGATTCGATCGAGGCTTTGGTGCCGCCACCTTTTCGAATACTCCGGGAAGCGCGATTGGGGGTGCAGGAATTGGGGCTTTGGGTGGCATCGGAAGATTTGGTGGCCTAGGCGGATTCGGTGGCGGATTTGGTGGTCGCTTCGGCGGATTCGGCGGCCGTTTCGGTGGGTTCGGTGGCAACAATAACCAGAACCAACCGCAAATTCGCACCACGATACGATTGGGCTTTCGTTATGAACCGCCGCCGCCGGCGCAACGGACGGCAGAGATCAACGCGCGCATGGTGCGGTTACCCCTGCCATCGCAGTACGCAGGATTGCAGGTTCAGGTCCAAGGCCGTCGCGCCATCGTCACCGGCGCCGTTCCCAGCGAGGAAGACAAGGATCTGGTTGCGCGCTTGATTCAACTGGAGCCGGGCGTGGATGAGGTTGACAACCGGTTGGTGGTGCAGAGTCCGGATGGAACCGGTGCCGTAAATAACTAATGGCGTACCGTCCCCCCGAACGTGGAGTGGCGCCCAGGCCTTGACGCTCTTCTTTCTACCCGTTTGTTCGCTCAATCCTCGACGCGCTCGGTCCACGGTTGCAGACGGAATGCGGAGGTGGGTGGAGCATCGGCCGGTATCTGTGAGAATGCCGATGCTCTTCCTGGGAGGCTTCGGGCCGGGGCGAATCCGACTGCTGTTGGAACAGTGGTTGCTGCGGCCGATGCGTTGGCTTCGGCCGAGAGGGGGCTGTTGCCCCAGGTTCGGCTTGCCGCAGGGCTGAATGAGGAGGGACCTCCGCTGGCCGAATGCGTTGCTCCTTCGACCTGGCTGGTTCCGGGAGCCAGGCCGGCCGAAGGGGTGGGAGTGGGCGCGGTCGGCGGTAGCGTCCAAACTCGTCGCTGCGCATCGTTCGGCCCGTCGCTTCCGCCCGTCGCGTTGGGCCCGCTGGCGGACACCGCGCGGGGCCGCGTCAGGCTGGAATCCAAGGGGACGGAAATCGTCGTCGTTTCCAATCCGCTGCGGGCGTCGGTGCGGCCCGGCGAGGAGGGAGCTACGTCATAGGCGGGAGTCGTCGAATGCCGGTAGGATACCTGTTGGCCAGGCACAGGGAGTTCTTCTTCCCCGTCGCGAGCTTTGCCGGGGAGAAACACCTTGGCGGGAGCGCCCTGGACGATCGCCCCGTCCTTGGACTTGAACGTGGGGATCAAGGTAATCTCCTCTCGGAATCCCTCGGCATCCCCCCATGGGATCCAGATGCTGTAGGACGCACCCAACTGGCTGGGGCTGAAGTGCCTGGTTAGTTGCTCCGCCGTGAAGGCAAATTTTTTGTCGGCCGCAACCTTCAGGTCGGCGCTGCGTCGGTGCTCGTCGGTGGTGCGATAGGCGTAGACGATCAGATCGCCGTCGACAGGTATCGCCTGGCTCTTTGCATTGTAAAAGTAGATGCGTCCCCCAAATCCACGGGTGGATTGCTGTCCGGGGACGGTCAACACCTCCGGCGACCAGATGACGGCGATCGATTGCGGTATCTGGTACTCCTTGTCAAACCACTGCATAGGG
>RFIQ01000011.1 GCA_003695565.1 Planctomycetota bacterium
GGGTGCGCGTCACCGAGATAGTGACTGTGGTCCTGGTCCTGGCCATCCTCACCGCGGTCTACCGCGCCCCTTTCCTGGTGGCAATTCCCCTGTGCAGCATCGGCCTGAGTTTGCTGGTTGCCACCAGCCTGATCGCGCATCTGGCACGGGACCCGAGCGATCCGACCAGCCATGGCCTGGGCGTGTTCACTACGACGCGAATCTTTATCGTCGTCTTGCTGTTCGGTGCCGGGACCGATTTTTGCCTGTTTCTCTTGGCCCGCAGTCGCGAACTTCTGTATCGGCGTTCCATTCGCTCGCGCACGCACATGTATCGCGTCATCAGCTCTGGATGGCGCAGCGTCCATGATGCGATTGTGGCCAGCGCGCTGACGACGATCATCGGGTTAGCGCTGATGTGGTTCGCTCGGTTCGAGAAGTTTCATTTCAGCGGCCCCATCATCGCCATCTCGTTGGCGGTAACGCTGGTGGTATGCTTGAGCTTCACCCCGGCTCTGCTCAGCGGCTTGGGCATGGTCGCCTTCTGGCCGCGGCTCAAACGCCGCCCCGAGGCGGCAGCTAGCACGCGGGACCTTACCGCCGAGCCAAGTGCGATCCTGCCATCCTCGGACCGATCAACACCCGGCATGGCGGTGACCGTCCAATCCGACAGCGATTCCCTGGGAGGGAAATTGTGGGCGATGATTGCCCGACTGGTGGCGGCTCGCCCCGCCGCGGCCTTGTCGATCACCGGGCTGGGAATCATGGTTCCCGCCGTGTTCGGCATGATGTGCTTGCATCGCGTTACCTACGACTTTACCGAAGAGCTGTCTGCCAATTCTCCCAGTCGTCGGGGCGCGCGATTGATCGGGCTGTTCTTTCCCACGCGGGACTCCAGTCCAGTGACGGTGATCGTCACGCGTCCGCAGCCCTTCGCCGATGATCCGGCGTTGCAACAGGCCTGCGAGCAACTTACCACTACGCTCTACGTGGAGGGTGTGGATTCGGTGCGCAGCCTGGTCGATCCGTTGGGGGACTTCCCGCCGGGTAAGCCGATGAGTTTGTTTGCCGAGGATGCCTGGCGGCGGCGCGCGTTGCGGGCCAGTCGCATTGCCCGCGAACAATTCTTAAGTTCCGTCCAGACGCTGGAGCGACGGGTTGCGCGATTCGATGTTATCCTGAAAGATAGTCCGTTCTCCATCGAAGCCGCGCAGACGATCGGTCGTGTGCGTGAAGCGCTGCGTGCCGAGACCCAGCGCGGCGACTCCCCCTGGTATGGTGCCGAGTTTTCATTGACGGGGACCGCCGTGGGGATCGCCGATTTGCGCCAAGTTACGCAATCCGATCAGCAGCGAATTCAGATCCTGGTGACGCTGGGGGTGTGGGGCGTGCTGTTGGTCATGTTGCGACGCGCGATGGTTTCCACCTATCTGATCGCGACCGTTCTGCTGAGCTATTTCGCGACGCTGGGGATCACGTACGCATTGTTTGCATGGTGGTATGGCGCCCAGTACAGCGGTTTGGATTGGAAAGTACCCCTGTTCTTATTCGTGATCCTGGTGGCCGTTGGACAGGATTACAACGTTTACCTGATCAGCCGCGTGATCGAGGAATCCCGCGCCCGGCCGTTCCGCGACGCCATCATCGAGTCTTTGCAACGCACCGGCGGCATCATCACCAGTTGCGGGATCGTGATGGCCGGCACCTTTGCGGCGATGACCAGCCCCGCCCTGATGGCGGTAGGTGCGCAGTACATGCCCGCCGGTTGGCCAGCAGCCGACGCGCCTGTGCTGCGGGGAATCACAGAACTGGGGTTCGCATTGTCCTTTGGCGTGCTGCTGGATACGTTTCTGGTTCGCACGATTCTCGTTCCCGCCTTCCTGTTGTTGCTGAACCGTTATACGTCCTATCGGATCGTTCCCCGAGCCGTCCCCTGAATGCGTCCGCAGCAGACGTAATCCATTCCCAGAGACCTGGTGAGAGAGCATGATGCAGCGTTTACCCAAACCACGAACGAGTCAGGACGTGTTGGTATTGTGCCGCGAACACGACGTCCAAATCGTAGATCTGCGATTCACGAGCTGGAGTGGCGACATGTATGGGGTTTCAATCCCCATTTCCGCATTGGACAAACAGGTGTTCGAACGCGGTTTGCGTTGCGCTCCCTCGGACGATGGATTGCCCGACGCACGTCCGTACCCCGATCGACTGATTCTTCCTCAACCGGATACGGTCTGGATCGATCCGCTGGCCGAAATCTCCACGGCGGTGCTGTTCTGCGAATTGCAGGACCCGATCACGGGTGAGGAGTTCGACGACGACCCGCGGGCCATTGCTCGCCGCGCGCAGGCCTATTTGGAACATTGCCGCGTGGCGGATCAACTGAACATCGCAACCGAATCCGAGTGGTGGGCGTCGCACTGCGCGCAGTCCCAACACGCTGCATCTGTCGCTCCCTCCAAGGAAGCCGTTGGTGGGTTGCAGGGAAAGATCGACGGGCGCCGCATGATACCGCGGGTTCTACACCTGACTCAGCGATGCGGCATACCGGTCACGCGATGCACCTGGGATGGGCGCCACCCCCAGCGTTTGCGGGTCGAGCTGGCCGCGTCACCTCATCTGACCGCCGCCGACCACGCGCTGACCTTGTTTGATCTGATGAAAAGCTTAACCACCAGACCAACCGGACTGGACGGAGCATCCGAGGCCTCCCAGGACAGCGCGCGTGGCGTCACCATTCGATTGGCAGGTGAGAAAGCGGACCGATCCTGGATGACCGGCAGTGGGTATGCGGGGCTCAGTGACGTCGCACTGCATGCCATCGGTGGCCTCCTGCGCCATTTGCCGGCCATCATGGCACTGTCGTCGCCAACCGGGTGGCCGGGAACGGAGCGACCGCGGTGGGGATACTCGCAATCCGACTCACGTGCCGTTTGCCGCATCCCTGCCGGTGGCACCGATCCACACGACCGGTCGATCGAATTGCGACTGGCTTGCCAACAATTCAACCCCTACGTGTTGTACGCGGCTCTCGTCATGGCCGTCATCGACGGTGTACAGAACAAGATCTCTGCGGGTGCCCCGCTGGAACACCTGGATCCATCGGCCGCGGACACTCCTCATCGGGCGGCAGCTCAACAGTGGGAACAGGGCGATCTAGTCGGCGCCTTGGATAGCGATTACGAGTTCCTGGTGCGGGGCGACGTTTTCTCAGAGACGTCTCTGCGCGCTTGGGTCGGTCGCTGGCGAACCACGTGAAACTCGGCCCAACCACCCCACGGGGGAGCGGGTTAGGGCCCGCACCGCGTTGCTTCAATCAGGGGGATGGGCAGCAGCGATCAGGCGATTTGGTATCGACCGTTCGGAAGCCAACCACACCGCGGCCGACACGCCACCGATGCAGCAATCACAAACGGTGACGCCGACGCACTTGCGTCGCACGCCACACCGCGTTTGCCCGACGCGCGGCGAGGTCGGCAGTCCACGGCGCCGCGTTTGTCGACCATCCGCCGACTTGGGCGGCCAGCGCCCTGGTGATGAATTAGATTACGCCACCGTGCACGCGGAACGGCGTCATGTGGTCGGGCTGATCGACCATCCAGAATCGCTCCCATTCCTGCAGCAGCAAGCGAAGATTCTCGGACGTGTAAACCAACTGTTCGGCGCGTCGAGTTGGATCGGCCGAATAGATGGGCAGAGCGCAACCAGTCGCAGCAGCCATCGAGCCGATCAGCAAAGCAGCACAAATAAAGCGTCGCATGAAATCGTTCCTCCGTGAACAGAAGCGGTGGGTGGTCGGATACCGCAGCAACCCTACGTGAAATCTTGTGGTGGTCGAGGTGCTTCAACCTCTGGAGTCGGCCCGGCTGGCAGCCGGAATTGTGTCGCATCTTCTTCCATGGATGGGGCGTCGCTGTCCTCCGCCGCCGCCTGAGCGGCGTTGCCGTCGGACTGATTCACGCGATCGTCCATCATCTTTCCAGGTTTGAACGTCACGACGTACTTTTCGGGCACGTCGACTTGCCGTCCCGTCTGAGGATTACGAGCCTTGCGAGCTCGACGACTCTTGACCTGGAAGACGCCGAAATTTCGCAATTCGACGCGCCCCTCCTCGATCAAGGTATCGATAATCCCTTCAAAGGTGAGCTGAACTACCAGTTTGACATCCTGCTGGGTCAGACCTGTCTTGTCGGCAATCGTGCGGACGATCTCTTTCTTCGTCACTGGGCCAGCTCCTGAGCGGAAAGCATAATGCCGTAAGTCTTTTACAGCCAATGGTTTAACCGCTGGAGTCTAATGGCCTCGCAGTACCGCGTCAAGGTCTTGAACTCCACCATGCTAGCCGCAGGGCCACGCAGTTGGACGCTCTCCGAGGATATCAGCTCATGGTACAGATCGACGTTCACCGCCCGCAAACTTGACAAATTCCGCCCTTTCGGAAATTCCGGCACAATCGGCGAGCCAGCTCCAGGCCTCGCTGCACAGTTTTCCCATGCCATCCAGTTCTCCCGAGATGCCTAGGTTTCCTGTTGTGACCGAGCGGAGGATGCCACAGCTTCGGCAATTTATCTTGTTGGCCGCAGCCCAGTCCGCTAAAAGTCGATGGTGTTCTTAAGCTGGGAGCTATTCCGCGCGATTCTGCGACAATTGGATAACCTGTGGCATGACGCCAACCATCGATCAACACCATTGGATCCTCAATCGCGTTGTAAGCCGCCGGCTGCGCTGGCGGCATTCCCGCTCCGGGCGAGGAGCGCTTGCGTGCTGCCTGCTGCTGGGCGGTTGGCTGTTCTTGTTTTCCGGTTCCGCCGGGGCTCAAGCGCCGCCGCCGGTGAACTTCGGGGTGAATCGCAACGCTGCGCCATCGACTACCGACGGGCCTGCGGCCCGTATCGCGGCTGCATCGCCTACTGCTGCTGCATCTGCGGCGATGCCGTCGGACCCCGCTGCGTTGACCGGTGAGCAGCCGACCGAGGCAGAGGGGGCTTCGATCGGTACCCACGGCCTGCTGACGGTGGTCCGTCAGGGAGGCGTGTTAATGCTGCCGATCATCGCATGTTCCATCGTCTTGTTGGTTTTCGTCCTGGAACGCCTGTTCTATCTGCGTCGTGGCAACGTCATCCCACGCCCGTTTGTGCGCGGGGTGCTGGAGCAGTTGTCCGAACAGACCCTGGACGCAGACGAGGCGTTGGCGCTGTGCGAGGAGAACGGCAGTCCGGTCGCCCAAGTGTTTGCTCACGGCGTGCGCAAGTGGGGCAAGCCGAGCGTCGA
>RFIQ01000091.1 GCA_003695565.1 Planctomycetota bacterium
GCATGGCCGCAATGCAATCGCCAGTTTTCTCATTCAACAAGTGGAAGGAGAAAAGGTAGGGCCGCAGGTTGCTGCGGTTACGGTATCGGTTCAGGATCCGGCGATTGCGCGGGTCGAGGGGGGACGCGTAACTGCCCTGTCCGACGGGGAGACGCAATTGGTAATTCGTACATTGCGAACGCGCGAACCGATTCGTGTGCCGATCCGAGTGACGGGGGCTGCCGCGACGCCTCGATGGCAATTCGTGGCGCACGTCGAATCGATCTTGTCGCGCCGTGGATGCAACAGCGGAGCGTGCCATGGTGCGTTAGCTGGAAAGGGTGGATTTCGGCTCTCCTTGCGGGGGTACGACCCCGACGCTGATCACTATGCAATCACTCGCCAGGACCGAGGCCGGCGATTGACCCCCGCCGATCCGGGACGCAGCCTGTTGCTGGCCAAACCGGCGGGGTTGATTCCCCATAAAGGCGGATTGCGTCTGCCGCAGGACTCGCGCGATTTTCAAATACTTGCTGCGTGGATCGCCGACGGGGCCAGCGGGCCGGAACCTTCGGATGCGGCTCTGCAACGGATCGAGGTCTTGCCGGCAGCGGCGTTTCTACGGGCCGATACGCCTCAACAATTGATCGTACGCGCCCATTACGCCGACGGAAGAGTGGAGGACGTCACCGATTGGGCCAAATTCAGTTCGGCAGATGAAACGGTGGCTCGGGTCGACGAGCACGGTCGGGTCGAGGTGTTGGGCAATGGTCGAGGAGCGGTCGCGGTGTGGTTCGCCAGCCGAATCGCCATGATGCGCATCACCGTCCCTTATGAAAACCAGGTGGACGAAGCGTCCTATCGCGATTTCACTCCGGCGAATGTCATCGATGAAATCCTGTTGGAGGAATGGCGGTCGTTGCGATTGGCACCTTCGCCGCGTTGCTCCGATGCCACGTTCCTGCGTCGGGCCTACCTGGACGCCACGGGAAGTTTACCGGAGCCGGCGGAAGTCCTGGCATTCCTGGCTGATACGGCTCCCGACAAGCGAGCTCAATTGGTTGATCGATTGCTGTCCAGCGAGAGATTCGTCGATTACTGGGCGTACAAGTGGTCCGACCTGCTACTGATCAATGGAACCTTGCTGCGACCTGACGCCGTTAAAGCGTTTTACACCTGGGTTCGTGAGCAGGTGGAGCAAAACACGCCGTGGGACCAGTTCGCCCGGCAAGTCGTGTTGGCCCGCGGCAATAGCTTCGAACAGGGAGCAACCAATTTTTATGCCATTCATCAGACGCCCGAGGCGATGACGGAGAACGTCTGCCAGGCGTTCCTGAGTCTGTCCATCGGATGTGCCAAGTGCCATAACCATCCTTTGGAAAAATGGACCAACGATCAGTATTACGCCATGGCCAATTTGTTCGCGCGGGTTCGAGCCAAGGGATGGGGAGGGGACACCCGTAACGGCGATGGCAACCGGACGTTGGTGGTGCTCGACCGCGGCGATGTGATTCAACCGCGTACCGGTCAGGCCTTGCCACCGGCGCCCCTGGATGCTCCGCCGGTCGACCCAACCGCCCCCGGCGACCGCCGGCAATATCTGGCCGATTGGTTGACCAGCTCCCAGAATCCTTATTTCGGCCGAGCGGTCGTCAACCGCGTGTGGGCCAATTTCATGGGGACCGGATTGGTGGAACCCGTCGATGACTTGCGTGCCAGCAATCCACCGAGCAGCCCCGAGCTTCTCGACGCTTTGACCCAGCACCTGGTGCAGGAAGGATACGATCTCAAGTCGCTGATGCGGTTGATCATGAACTCAGAGGTCTACCAGCGCTCGAGCGATCCGTTGCCGGCCAACATCGACGACCAACGCTTCTACTGCCGCTATTATCCTCGCCGATTGATGGCAGAAGTATTGCATGACGCCGTGGTGGCCGTCACGGAGGTGCCCACGAAGTTCGACCATATCGAGTACCCGGGAGCGGACCGACGCCCAGTCGATTTCTATCCGGAAGGAACGCGGGCCATCGAGTTGTATGATTCGGCAGTGGCGAATTATTTCTTGCAAACGTTTGGTCGCCACCAGCGACGGATCACTTGCGAATGCGAACGCAGCAATGAACCGACTGTGGTACAGGCCCTGCACTTGAACAACGGCGATACGCTCAATGAGAAACTGGCCGACGCTCGGTGCATCGTTACCCGCTGGGTCGAAGACAGTTTGGAGCCTGAGGAGGCAATCGACCAGGCCTATCTGCGCTGCCTGTCGCGCCCGCCGACCGCCGAGGAGCGAACGCGGATGCTCGAAGTACTGGCCGAAACCTTGGCAGGTGGGGCATCGCGCCGCGAAGCCTACGAGGATTTATTGTGGGGTCTGATGACGTGTCCAGAGTTCCTGTTCGCGCACTGATGTTTCCAGTCGGATGGCTGGAAACTGCGCCGGGGCAAAGCGGCTGGGCAGGGGAGACGGGGCCGCGCGGCCCCGTCAATCGAATTCTGTCACACCGCGGGCCGTGCATCGGATGGATTGCCACCACCGCCGTTCCAACATCGAAAAGGAAATCAATTGGTGCGTACTTTGATGCTCATGCGGCATGCCAAGAGCAGTTGGAAGGAGCCGGGGATGGCCGATCACGATCGTCCCCTGAATCGCCGCGGCACCAAGGCAGCCACCTTCATGGGGTGGTGGCTGAAGGAGCAGGGACTCGAGCCCGACGTCATCCTGGCTAGTACGGCCCGCCGTGTGCAGGAGACGGTTCATTTGATGCGTCAGGAAGGATGGGCGGCCGATGCCGTCGTGCTCAACGAACGAAGGTTGTATTTGGCCTACCCGGATACGATCCTCGAATGCGTCGCGGGCTTGAGCACCGAGTGGAACACCGCCATGGCGGTCGGGCACAACCCAGGAATGGCGGATCTGGTATCGACCCTGGCCGGACAGGTGATCGAGTTTCCCACCGCGGCCATTGCCGTGTTTCAGTCTCCTGCGGAAGATTGGTGCACAGCCGTTCGAAGCAATGATTGGGAATTGTTGCACCTTTGGAAGCCTCGCGAACTGGAAGCGTCGTAGAGCATGGTTGAGTTGAATTGTGCGTTTTGTCGCGATCAGTCTGGTCCGGCAAGGGGACTGGGTGCTTCGTAGCCCAACGATGATCTTGAGCCAGGAAGCGGATGGACAGTGCCAATGCACATCTACTTGTTAGGATTCCGCGGTTGCGGCAAGACGACGGTTGGTCAGCGGTTGGCGCACCGTCTGGGTATCCCTTTCATCGACACCGATCTGTTGATCGAGGCGGAGGCAAGCAAGTCGATTGCGGCGATTTTCTCCGATGAGGGAGAGCAAGGATTCCGCGATCGCGAGGAGCAAGCGATCGAGCAATGCAGTCGCCGCCGGTGTGCTACGGTAATTTCGCTCGGTGGAGGCGCGGTCTTGCGTCCCGCCAACCGGCAGCGGATCTGTCGCACGGGGCGACGCATCTGGTTGACGGCCTCACCGAGGACGCATTACCAGCGGATGCAGTCGGATGGATCGACTGCGGATCGGCGCCCCGCCCTTACCGATCGTGACGCTTTTTCCGAGATCACGGAGGTGCTACAACAGCGCGAACCGCTGTATGCGGAAGTTGCCGAAAAAGTTCTCTCCACGGAAGACAAAACGCCCGATCAAATTGTGGAAGAGATTGCCAACTGGCTGATCGATATCGATTGGCGCGATGCTGACGGATAGAGTCGGGCGGGTTTACCGTCCGGATGGCCCGTCGGATGTCCGGGAGGGACATCGAAATCGTTGTTGGCGATGTTGCCGCCTGGGAGCGAACGGAGTTGCAACGGGCATGATCCCCTTCACTTCGCTCTGCGCGGGTACGTTTCTGTCGTGATGAACCTATTCCTTCAGTGGCCGATCACCGTCCGCACCGGAATCGTCGCCCTGTGCGCATTGGTGGTGGCCAGGTTCGTCAACTGGGCCATTTACAACTGGGCCTACCACCGGCGACCTATCGGTCCCTGGAATCCGCCCAGGGAGGGAGACGCCCGCCACCTGGCCGATCATTTGCCGATCGTCGGTTGGTGGTTGCTGCGGCGCGAGGCAGGTGACCACGGGCGTGGATTCTGGATCCGTCCCTTGTGCATTGAACTGTTATTTCCGTTGGCCATCGCCGCCTATTACGTGTTTTACACCGAGGGTGGGACATTGCCCCGCGGCGTCCTGGCGTTGCCGTTTCAGATTCCCTTGCACTGGCAATTCCTGGCGCATTTTCTCCTGGCGTCCTTGATGACGATTGCCACGTTCATCGATTTCGACGAACAATCGATTCCCGACCATGTGACGATTCCCGGAACATGTTTGGGGTTATGCGGCGCCCTGTTGGCTCCGGCCTGGTTCCCCTTTGACACACTGGGCGGGATCACCGAACTGCATGCCGCCAGCCCCGGACGGTGGCCTGCCTGGTTGAACGGTCCCGCCGGATTGAAATGGGCGGTCGTGATCACCTTGGTATGGGGATTCGCTCTCTTGGACCGCCGGTGGATCCGCCGCCGCGGCTGGAAGAAGGCTATCGAATACTTCTTCGTCCGCATGGTGCGCAGCCGCGAGGTGTGGATGGCCACCGCAGTGGGAGTCGCCGTGATCCTGGTTTTGATCGCCTACGGTTGGACGGCGGCCAACCCGGGGCGATGGACCTACCTGCTCAGCGGCCTGTTGGGCATGGCATTTGCCGGCGGTGTGACCTGGGGGGTGCGCGTCTCGGCTTCGACGGGACTGGGCGTGGAAGCTCTGGGATTCGGCGACGTGACGTTGATGGCGATGATCGGCGCCTACATTGGCTGGCAACCGAGCATGTTGGTGTTCTTCCTGGCGCCGTTGGTTGCCATTGCCTTTGTGCTGCTGCGATGGATGGTTACCGGTGAAACGGCGACTCCTTATGGTCCATACCTGTGTGCCGCCACGGTGCTGGTACTGGTTTTCTGGGATGCCCTGTGGAGCAATTGGGCGGCGCCCGTGTTCGCCAGTTTGGGGAGCGCCGTCGTCGGCATCGTCGTCGCCTGTGTCGCCTTGATGGGAATCCTGTTGTGGATCTGGCGGCTGATCAAGGAAGCGATCCTGTAAGTGTATCGAGCGGTGAAGACGAACCAGAGTTGTTTCCTGGAGGATGACCAGATGGCACGAACGCGCGAACACGAACGGTTGGACCTGGCAGCGCGACGGATGGAGAACTGGCAACGTTGGGGGCCGTACTTATCCGAACGCCAGTGGGGCACGGTGCGCGAAGATTACTCGGACAACCAGGACGCCTGGGCTTATTTTCCGCACGATCATGCCCGCAGCCGCGCATACCGGTGGGGTGAAGACGGATTGCTGGGTTTGTGCGATCGCGAGTGCCGCTTGTGCTTTTGCTTCGCATTTTGGAATGGTCGCGATCCGATCTTGAAGGAGCGGTTGTTCGGACTGAGCGGCCCTGAGGGCAATCACGGCGAGGACGTCAAGGAGTGCTACTACTACCTCGACAGCACTCCCACGCACTCCTACATGCAGGCGCTCTACAAGTATCCGCTGCGCGAGTTTCCCTACCAACACCTGATCGATGAAAATGCACGCCGGTCATTGCGGGATCCCGAATTCGAGTTGATCGATACGGGAATCTTCGCTGACGGGCAGTACGTGGATTGTCAGGTCGAATATGCCAAACGCTCGCCCAACGATGTTTTGATTCGGTTGCAGGTCAGCAACCGAGGGCAATCCCATGCGCACCTGCATGTTCTGCCGCAATGGTGGTTTCGCAACACCTGGACATGGAATTGCACACATGAGGGCTGCACGCCACGGCCCTCGATGCAACTGGCGGAGAACCGGATCGCAGCGCGGCACGCCACGCTCGGACAGTGGCTGATGGCGGTCGATTTCGAGCAGGCCGATCCGCAATACTGGTTCACCGAAAATGAAACCAATCCCCACCGCCACCCCGGAATTCCCACCACCGGCACCTTCTACAAAGACGCCTTCCATCGCCGATTGATTGTTGGCGACCTCACGGCGACCAATCCGCGAATGAACGGAACCAAAGTGGCTGGAGTGCTGGCCCTCGATCTGGCACCAGGTGAAACCCGGTCGGTTCGGGCCCGCATGTGCGATATCCAGGAAGCGCCCGTGGACTGGTTCGGCTCTGAATTTGACGCTGTTTTCCAACAGCGTCGCGGTGATGCCGACGAATTCTACCATCACGTCCTGCCGGCCAACATGGACACGCAGCATCAGCTGACCGCCCGCACCGCATACGCTGGACTGCTGTGGAGCAAGCAGTTTTATCATTATGTGGTGCAGGATTGGATCGACGGAGATGCGAACTACCCGGCACCGACTGAGGTGCGCCGCCAAGGGCGCAATCATGACTGGGGCCATCTATTCAACCGCGACGTGATCAGCATGCCGGATAAATGGGAGTATCCGTGGTATGCAGCCTGGGATCTGGCTTTCCATATGATTCCCCTGGCCCGGCTGGATCCCGAATTCGCCAAGCAGCAATTGATCTTGTTTCTCCGTGAATGGTACATGCACCCCAACGGAGCCATCCCCGCATATGAATGGGCGTTGAGCGATGTGAATCCGCCGGTGCACGCCTGGGCCTGCTGGAACGTCTACTTGCAAACCAAACAAAGCGGGAATCCGGATCGGGATTTCCTGGCCAGAACATTTCAGAAACTGCTGCTGAACTTCACCTGGTGGGTCAATCGCAAGGACCCCGACGGGCATAACGTATTCAGCGGAGGATTCTTAGGGTTGGACAACATCGGAGTGTTCGACCGCAGCAAACCAATGCCCACCGGCGGGCGCCTGCATCAGGCTGATGCTACAGCCTGGATGGCATTTTATTGCGGGACGATGCTGGAGATGGCTTTGGAACTGGCCGCCAACGACGTCGCCTATGCCGACATGGCCAGTAAGTTTTTTGAACATTATCTGGCGATTGCCAACGCCATGAACGCACTTCATACCTCAGGATTATGGGATCAGGAAGATGGTTTTTATTGCGATTATTTACATTATAACGACCAAGCCATTCCGCTCCGGGTTCGGTCGCTGGTCGGGTTGATTCCGTTGTGTACGCCGGTGCTGATCGAAGAACATCAGATTGCACAATTACCGGGATTCCGAAAACGGATGGAATGGTACCTGCAGAATCGATCCGAGATGGGGCGGTTCATGAACTACATGACGCAAGCCAAGACGCCCGAGGGACTGGCGAGCGATCCGCATGGCGTGCGATTGCTGGCGTTGCCCAGTACGGATCGGCTGCGCAGGTTATTGCAGGTGATGCTGGACACGGATGAATTCTTGTCTCCCTTCGGAATTCGTTCCCTGTCGGCACGTCATGCCTCCCGCCCGTTCGTGTTCGACATGGACGGCGTACGCGAGGAAATTCGCTACGTACCGGGTGAAAGTGATTCGTACATGTTCGGCGGAAACAGCAACTGGCGCGGCCCGATCTGGTTTCCCATCAATTACTTGATCATCGAGTCGCTGCGTAAGTACCATCGGTTCTACGGCGACTCGTTTTCCATCGAATGCCCGACAGGTTCCGGCCAACATTGCAATTTGGCTCAGGTCGCTGATGAGCTCGAGCGCAGGCTGACATTGCTGTTTCTGCCCGACGCCAGCGGCCATCGCCCTTGCCACGGGGGACAAGCGCTGTATCGCGATGCGGCTGACTGGCGCGACCTGGTGCTACTGTACGAGTATTTCGACGGGAACACGGGTCGTGGATTGGGAGCCAGCCATCAAACGGGCTGGACTGCCTTGGTTGCAACCATGTTGGAGAACCAGGCTCGACATAGCGCCCTGTTCGGCCCATCCAACGGTGCCAGCAACGGGGTTGATGGGGCGGTTACCGTTCCGACGATGGAATCGCCGAGCTACCCATAGAGCGGTCCGATGGCAACGGTCAGGGACCTTACCCCGAAAACGCACCCGCCGTTACTCCGCAGCCCCTTTACTCCGCCGCGCGCAGTGGATTATCCGGCAGGAGGGCATCGAGCAGCGGCCTGCGCCAGCGTTCGGCCTGCGGATCGTAGACGCCAAATCCTGCCGCAAACTCCCAATAGGCCCAACTCATCCCCAACGACTCGGCCGTGCGGGCCACGGTTCGCGTCCATTTTATGCGACTCTCCAACGGTGCTGCGCTGTAGGCGCCAAACTCCCCCACGTAGATCGGTCGCTGATGCTGCCGCCCCCACTCTGCCGCCTGTCCCAACAATTGGCGGACCTGTTCGACCTCGGATGGTGATCCCCACGTGCGATCGCGGATCGAACGCACGCGATCGCCAACCCAACTTGCGCCCTGGTGCGTGAATTCGAACGGCTCATACATATGCACGGTGACGATCAGGCGGGGATCGTCGGGCAACCGTAGATCGGGCAGCGCCCGGATGTTGTTCCACCGATCGGGCCCCACCACAATGATTCGCGTCGGATTGCTTTGCCGCACCACGGCGATGCCGTCGCGCAGAATGGCATTCCATTTCTCGGCCGTCAACTGATCGTGCGGCTCGTTGTGCAGCTCGAACAACAGCCACTCTCCGTGATCTCGGTAGCGTTGGGCCAGTTGCTGCCAAATGGCTTTGAACCGCTGGCGATGGGCGTCGGGATCGGCATCCAAGCCCTGATAGTGGTGATTGTTGAGCACCACGTTCAACCCGGCGGCATGAGCCACTTGCAACAGATGGTCGACGCGCTCCAACATTTCTCTTTCCAGGCGATACGGCGGTTCTTCGCCGGCATAATCGCTCCACCGAACCGGTAAGCGGATCGATTGAAATCCCACATCGCGTATCATCGCCAAATGCCGGTCTTCGACCTGGACGCCCCAGTTCGCGCCGCGTGGCGCTTCGAGAAAATTGCCCAGGTTGAGGCCACGCCCCAGCCGTCGGTTCGCCTCTGCCGCAGCATCTTGCGCCACCGCTTGCCCCACAGCCAACAGCCCCACGAACAGAATCAATCCCAATCGGCCCACAATCTTCCGACCACCGAGACGGGTGACAAACATGGCAAGACTCTCCAGTTGATGTTCTCTGCGAGCAATGCTGGACGGGAGACGCCTCAGCCTGTCCGGGCATCGGAACTACGACGGCGGCCTCCAGCATCCTGCGCGTTAGTGTACCGCGCGCGAAGCGGCGCGGGGAGGAGAAATCGCTGGCCGGCAAACAGGTCTTGAGTAGCGCGTCCGGCCAGCGGCGGGCGCGCGGTAGCTGCGTCGATGGCCAACCCCACTACTTCGGCTTCCATGGCCGCGAGGCGCCCTCACGCCGATTGGCATCGCCGTTAAATCCGGGCACCGCGCTGGCATACTCCACTGCCGTCAGCCCCACAACCTGGCTCTGGCGCGACCGCTCATCCTTGATCGTATGCCAGAAGGAACTAACGTACGCTTCAGTGATCCGGGCCTTGGCATCCAGCGGTGCCACGATCAGCAATTGCAACCCAAACTTTTCAAACAATTGCATTGCATACTCGGCATACCGGTCATCGACTTTGGAAAACATCTCGTCGACAACCACGAAGCGGAATCGATCGTCGGCATCGTCCATTGGATCCAGATCGAACTGATAAGCGATAGCTGCGGCAAGAATGGTAAATGCCAGCTTGGCTTTTTCACCGCCCGACTGCCCGGCACTGTCCTCGTAACAGCTCACCTCTTCGCCGTCGCAAGCCCTGATCTCCCGCGCCGCAAAATCGAACCACTGCCGCACGTCGGTGACTTTGTCGCGCCAGCGCCCCTCCTCCCGCAATCGCTGGATCAATTGTTGCACGCGGAGGAACCGAGATTCGTTTTCCTGCGGGTCGTCATCGAAGGCATCGGCCAGGCATTCTTGCAACGCAGCACGAAAATCGGTGATTTCGCGGTCGCGTGTGGGACGTGGATCCAGCCGCATATAAGTTCCCGGGCGGTATTCCAGTTCCGCCAGGGACTCGTTGAGCGATGCAATTCGATCGAGGATGGACTGGCTTTCGCATTGCAGTGCACCGTGGAACACTCCCAACTCCTGCACAGTCTTCTCGTTCAAGCGCACCTGGAACCGCCGTTCGTAGCGGGGCAGATCCTCCCGCCGCAGATGCTCCAGCAACCCAAGGAATCCATGCAGGTACTCCATATCCGCCCGCAGATCGTCGGCCTCGTGAGGATTCTCGCTGAGAAACCGCTGCATGCTGCGGACGATCCCCTCTCGCAATGGTTCGGACCGACGGTGAAGATTCTCCAGCGACTGTTGGTATGCCTGGGTCACCTCGGATTGCAGGTGCAGGATATCCGTGGGATCCTGGCAGCCATTCAATCGATCGCCGAGCTCGGCATCCAGTTGCGCGAACATCTTCTGGTGGTCGGTTAATTGTCCGCTGTCGGCTCGTTGTTGCAGGATCTTTTCTGCTCGCCGCAAAATCGTTTCTGAACGTTCGGCTCGTCCTTGCAACACGCTGATCTGGGCAATGGCTGCATCGCGTTCCGCTTGAGCGGCGCTACGCCGTTGTTGAGTATCTTCCAAGCGGCTGCGCAAGATGCGGACCGCGTCGTTCGCATGCTCGATGGCGTGGCGTTCCGCCTCCAACTGTTCAACTGCGACCTGTGGACCTTGGATGTCGATCATTTTGAAGTCATCGTACTGCGCAGCCTGCTCGATGGCCGCCAGTTGGCGCGAGATCTGCCGCGCCTCGGCCTCCAATTCCGCGACTTCGTCCAACAGCGCTGTTTCGTACTCTTGCAATTCGACCACTCGCTGCCGCAACTGCCTGATTCGCGGCAGCATATCACCACCCAGTACATAGAAACGTGCATCGCAGGCAACCGGTGAATCGTCTTTGATATAGGTCTGCGCATGCAGTTTTGCGTGTCGCCCAGCGGTCACCGCGGGAGCGGGGGCTGTCACCAATTCGTCCAAAGACTCGCAGCAAGTCACTCCAAACCGGCGGCTCAGTTCTCGGGCCAACCAACCGCCGAGCGGATGCCCGCCGCGAATCCGCAACGCACCCAACAAAGAATGCTGAGGAACCGGTTGACCGATCAGTACGTCGAGGGGGACAGCCGAGTCCGTTTCGTCCCATCGGTTGGTGCCGGATGCATTGAATTCCTCGTCGGCCACCGCCATGTAACGCAGCTCGATGCCTTGTCCCTCGCTGCCCGGCGGGGTCATCCGGTCCACATGGTCGCGCACGGTGTCCAGCATCCTACGGGGCACCAGCAGTGTGGTGGCGAAATCGCGGAGCAGCATCTCAACGGCCGGTTGCCAGCGGAGGTGGCTATCGGCAACCGTAATCAGTTCGCAGGGAAACGGCAGTTCCACAGGCTCGACTCCGAGTCGTTCGGCCACGCGCCGCCGGGCCTGCTCCAGTTCGGCCGGCAAGTTTCCCGTCTGCCCCTCCAATCGCCGCAGCTCATCGCGCACCGTCTCCGCCTCGCGACGAACATCGGCCAGGCTGCGTGCGACCGCCAACCTCCGCTCGGCCGTACGCGTGGATGCCTCGGCCAACTCGTCTTGGCGTTTCTTCAGCATCTCACCGAGCTGCGCGAAGGTTTCCCGGTCGAGAGTCGGCAAGTCCAATCCGGCCTGCTTCACCCAACCGACCAGCCGCCGCTGCTCGCGCTGCACCGCACGCAAACGCGACCGCTGATGCTCCAGCTCCAACGGCAAGTGCCGCATCCGATGGCCCCCGACCGACTCGATCTCGTTCTTGAGGCGTCTTAGCGTCTCATCCAGCGATTCGAGTTCCCGATCGAGATCGGTTAATCGTTCCGAGGTCCGGCCCGCATCGCGTAGACTGGATTCCAGTTCAGTGCGCAAGAGCTGAACGATGCGCGACTGAAAAAAACTGTCCATGGCATCGATTTGTTGTTGCAACAGAGCGCGCTCGACGTCCACCGCGTCCAGTTTCCGGGCGGCGGCTTCGATCGGTTCCAGCAGTTCGATCTGACGCCGCGCCCGGACCAGTGCCTGGTACCCCTGATTCAACTGATCGAAGTGCATCAACAGGCCGTCGATGCGATCGCGCCACGGCCGAGCCTCCAGCATGTGTTCGCGGATAAAACCGTTCAGGCTATGGATATCTTTCACGGCCACCGTCTGATTGAACACATCCATGGCCCTGGGGCGCAGATGGGCCTTGGCCGCAATCCAGTCGGCATATTCCGAAAACCGCTCGGTCGCGCGAAACCCACGTGCGATGAGCTGTTTTCGAATCTTTTCACCGCGTCGCAAATCCTGAAGATCATCGGCGATCGAGCGAGGACGCTCGTCGAAGGCGTACGTCTTGGACACGGTACCGTCGGAATCGATTTGCAATACCTGGGCCACCGTGAATGCGTCGGCGGACTGACCGCGCGTGAAGGTAGCCAATAAAACCGTGTAGTGCTGGTCTCCGCGCAGATACTCCGTTCGGACCCCTTGGCTCGCATCGCTGACCCGCCCGCAAGCACCGCGGATATACGTCCGCTCATCGCGTTCGCGTTTTTTGGCTCCGGCCGCCACGTTGTAATTGCGGATTCCAGGCTGAACCAACAGGGTCAACAAGGCATCCACGATAGTCGATTTCCCAGACCCATTCGCGCCCACCAACAGAGCAGACCGCCCATCCAATTCCAACGTATGAACGCGCCCATCCGTACTGTCGAACGTCCCCCAGTTGATGAACTCCATGCGGCTCAATCGGTAACCAGGACACGCGCCCGTAGACCATCCCAACTTATCCATAACAATTCGCCATTCCTGTAACAGTTCCTGCATCGGTTGCTGATATGTTCCAGCCAGTCGTTCCGGCAAGCACGCGCTTTCCCCCGGCAGGCACGGGCCTGCGACGTCAATCGGATACACGGGCCGGAGACGACGGCGTGTGAACATGCTGTTGCAATTGCTGCCGCAGCCCTTCGAGCTCCTCGACCGACAAGCGGGCTTTAAGGATGCGACGCACTTCCCAGGCATCGCCACCGCGGCCGAATCGAGAGACGAATCTGAGTTTCTCCAGCTTGCGAAACGCACTATCGAGCGACCGAGCCAGTTTGACCTCGTCCTCCTGGGCGGGAAAGAACAACTTCCACTGCGTCAACAGCTCATCGCGCGGTACGACGCACCGGGCGTTATCCACATCCTCTTCCTCGAACTGCCGTAACCGTTCTCGCAGCAAGACGCACAACAGGGTGGCTTCGTAACTCAAACGCGTGCGACGAAAGAGTCGGGGCAAGTCGGATGCCGATTCCGCCAGGTGCTCTGCCGGTACCTGGCGCAGGTAGGCCAGGCCTTCGTATTCATCGACGACCAATTGCAACCCGATGCGTGACAGATAGTCGGCCAGGGACGATTGGTACCGCAGGACAACGCCCCACACGTCGTCGTCGTCGTTGTAGACCGCTCCCTGCAACAACCGGATCGCCGCAGCACTCCAGGGCTGAGTACGGATCGCTGGTAAACTGGAATCGTTCATCGCTTCTCTCCCTGCGGGGCCACCAAAGATCGGTCTTCGGCATGTGGCCGTCGTTTCGTTCGAAACTCTACTGCCGGAACACGCAACAAGCGCTGTGGCCCGGCGGCCGGTGACAGCTCGATCGTCTCCGACCTTTCGTTGTCAATACGTTGCCCATCGTCATGCGCAATCTGGATCAATGCCAGGACATCGATCACGTCGAATTCGCCGCGATAGAATCCGACGATCTCGGACCATCCAAACCCGGCCGGGTGCTGGTCACCAAGCGTCTGCAAATCCTTGCGCAACGCAGCCCAAGGTATACTGTGCAAGGTGGCCAACTGTGCCAACATTTCCGAACGCTGTCCGGGATCAGCACTGATCTCCTGCAGTTCAACCGCAGCGAACGGCTGCTGGGCCGACCAGAAAGGGCGATCCAGCGGAGATTGGATGTCCATCTCCGCTTCCACCTCGATACCGATGTGGTGCGGCGGAGACTCGGACAAACCGGCTGCCTGCGACAGAATATCTCGCAACACGGTTGCCAACTGGCGACGCTGCAGCGATTGGCGACCGTCGAGCAACCGCCGCAGCGTTTGGGACAACTGCTGAGTGGTCTTCAGTATTTTCTCGGCCTCAGCGACCAACACGGGCACCAACCGGCGCAGGGGATCGATGTCTCCTGCCTCCCGAGCGATGTGCGGGATCGATTCGACGGCTGCCGTCAGCGCCTGCAATTGCGATTGTTGCCGTGGATCATGGATCATGCGAAGGAACTCGCGAAAGCTGCGTCCTGCTGGATGCTGGTCCAGCAACTGTTCTTCGTCGAGCGCTTGCTGCAACAACTCACCACGCGATGCGTCCCCCGCCAGAATGCGAGCTTGGAGTTGCCGAGAGATCTGCCGGAACCGCTCTTCGACCGTGCGAAACTCGCTCCTGAGTTCGCCCAGGCGATCGAGCGCCAGTTGGACGCGTTCGACCGCCATTTGGACCTGCAGATCGGTATCACGGGAACGGCCGTTGCGCAGCGCATCGATCCGGGCCTGAATGGCATCGCGTTCCGCTTCCAAACGGCGAATCTCTTCCGGTACCTCCGCTTCCGTCGCCCCCGCGGCACCACGCAACAGCCGAATGATCTCTGCCAGCCGCGATGCAGTCGTACCGGCAGACCGGCGAACCGTCAATTCTTCCAAGAACAACAATGCGCGCTCGATGGCCGGAGTCAACTCATACAACGGCTCATCGCCACTGGAGTCTATGAAACGGCGCAGCCATCCAACTTCGCGGCTGCTCCATTTTTGCAAGTAGCGTTCAGCCGTCTTACGGGTATCCGCTGCCTGGTGTGCCATCTCTGGGGCACGGCTGGGAGCGATATCCTCGGGGAATGTCTCCCCAGCAGGCTGGTCTGGCGTCGGCCCGCGCGTTCGGGGGGTATGGCATGCCCCGCCCGCCATGTCGGTCAACGAGATCGAGCGGAGAAAACGGCTCAGTTCGTCAACCGCACGCGAATGAGGAACTGGGCTGTGGCTACCACGAAACGTTTGATCGAAGAATTCGGCCATCCATCGAGCGTTGGATGCTCGCAGGAAACGCACTGCCGCCGAGGACTCAAACGCCGAGGCGAATTTTGTTTCCGTGGTTCCCGCAGTTCCAACAGAACGATTCAATGTGGCCTTCCTCCGCTCTCAATACCGCAGTCATAATGCACGAACCTCGTTCCGCGCCACGACGCGGGCTCTTTAATTGTACTCGGGTTCCTAGCTACTCTTTGGAATTCCCCCTTGTGCCATCGCCCCCCTGAGCGGTCCAGCCGACAAATCGTCGAAACCACTGCTGCACGGCCCATCAGTCTGGTTCGGCCGGCCCTTCCCCGCTCTGAGTAGTAGCCGCCGGTCTTGGCGGCCGGCCCTTCTCGCCGCATCGATACGATTGGCCGCCCCTTCACTGCCCTGAAGGGGCGTCGCTTCGACATTCTCCGTCGTTTGCCACCAGCGCCTTGAGTAGGTCGATCAGGCGATTGCAGAAACCGCTACCGACCAAGACGTAGAAAAGGTAACCGAACTGGTCAGCGATGAGCGGCATGGATTTGGCCGTGCTTGGTTTCCAGCGGCCCTTCGAAATGGTCTCCGGAAAAGGCCAATATTGGAGATGCATGAAGGTAGCTCTCACAAAGGCAATAAAGACACGAAGATGAGTGGGAGCGAGAGTGGAAAGGAAATCGAGGACGATGCAGAGAGCTGAGGACGATCCAGAGAGCTGAGATTTTGGGAGGGCGATGATGCGGAAAGGCCGTGGAAAACCGGCCGACACGGAGAGGTTGTGAATGATTGCGAGATGCGGAGTCTTTTGATCTCGGCAAGGGCGATTTTTTGAATTCTTGCGTATGGTCACCGCAGGTCAGTCGACCCGCAGCCACTGGCTCGAACCAGTCAGCGCATCAGATTCTCCGCTTTCGTGTTCGCTTGGGGCACCC
>RFIQ01000092.1 GCA_003695565.1 Planctomycetota bacterium
AATCAAAGTAGCCTTGTCCCTGCATCATGAGCGGATTCCCCCACACCTGCATTTCATTCATCCCAACCCGGCTATCGACTTCGAAACACTGCGGCTTCGCGTGCCTACCCGGATGCAATCATGGCAGCGTGGCAGCGCGCCGCGGTTGGCTGGAATCAACGGTTTCGGCTACGGCGGAGCCAACGCGCACGTGATTGTTCAAGAAGCCCCGCTGCCGCAGCGCGCGCCGACGCCCTCGGTGCCGCGAACAAGAGCCTTCCGCAATGAGCCGACTGGTCGACGGGGCGCCAGCGACGTCGAACCAGCGGTGGCAGGGGCCCCCTGCGTGCAGACGTCCCCAACTGCTGATGCATCCCCAGATCGGATGTCAGGGCGTTTGCCGATCTTGCTCCCTCTGTCCGCCCGCAGCGTGGAGGGGTTGCGACAATCGGCAGCGCACCTGGCCGACTGGTTGGAAGCCCATCCCGATATCGAGCCGGCAGAGGTGGCAGGATTTCTCGCTCACCGCCGCGAACACTTCGAAGTGCGCGCCACCGTCTGCCAATCGAGCGACCGGGAACTGGTCCAGGATCTGCGCATGGTGGCGGCTTCCACGTCCGAGGAATTGGTGGGCCGCTTGAGCGTCAACGGGCTGGAACGTGGGATCGCGATGGTCTGCAGCGGCCAGGGGCCGCAATGGTGGGCCATGGGACGTGGAATGCTCAAGTACTCGCCGGCGTTTCGCAGTGTCATCCGCCAGTGCGACCGCGAGTTCGCGCGGTGGGCCGACTGGTCCCTGTGGACCGAGCTGACACGGTCGCAAAACGAGTCCCGCATGCACCAAACTTCGATCTCCCAGCCCTGTCTTTTTGCATTGCAAATCGCATTGGCCCGGGTGTGGGAAAGCTGGGGCATTGTCCCCACAGTTGTTCTGGGGCACAGCGTCGGTGAGATCGCGGCTGCCTATATCTCCGGAGCGCTCGATTTCAGCGATGCTTGCCGTGTCGCCTTCCACCGCGGTCGCACAATGGATCAAGCCACGTCGCGCGGGGCCATGATCGCGGCAGGAGTAAGTCCTGAAGAGGTTCCGCAGTGGATCGCAGGTTTCGAGCAACACGTTGCCCTGGCGGCGGTCAATGGTCCATCCTCGGTAACGATTTCGGGCGATGCGGATGCCATCGAACAGGTGGCGCAGCGACTGGAGTCCAGCGGTGTCTTCTGCCGCCGGTTGGCGGTCGAATACGCGTTCCACAGCCCGCAGATGGAGCCCGTGCGAGCTCCCCTGCTGGAGTCTCTGGCATCGATCTGCCCCCGGCCGACCCGCATCCCGTTCCTGTCCACGGTTACCGGCGACTTCCTGGACGGAACGGAATTGACCGCCGAGTATTGGTGGAGAAACGTGCGGCAAGGGGTGCGGTTCGCCGACGCAATGTATGCCTTGGCGGAATCCGGGTACGAGGCCGTGATCGAATTGGGGCCCCACCCGGTGCTGGCCTATTCCATTCAAGAGTGTTTCCAGAGTCGTGGGCGCCGCGTGCACAGCATCGGTTCGCTGAACCGGCAACAGAACGACCTGCTGAGCATGTCCAAGGGTTTGGGAGACGTCTATACCTGCGGATTCGATATTCGTTGGGAAGGATTCTACAATCGACCGAGCCGCCGCCTGGAGGTGCCGGCCTATCCATTCCAGTTGCAACGGTGTTGGCAAGAATCGCCTCAATCGCGCCGCGCCCGAACTCTGAGCAGTGGGCACGCCTGGTTGGGGCAACCTTCCGACGGCGCAGAACCCTCCTGGCGGAATCGCGTGGATTTGGCGGCCTATCCATGTTTGCGCGATCACGCACTGAAAGCGGGGGTGGTCTACCCGGCGGCTGCCGCGGTAGAGACGATGCTGGCGGCCGCCCAACGGGTCACCGGGGCGGAGCAAGTGCGGCTGGAGAGCATCCAGATCGATCGCGCCTGTGTGCTGGATGACGCGAATCCGCAATACCTTGATACGAAGTACGATGCCGATCGGCGGCGCGTCGAGTTAGCGTTTCGCCCTGTGGATCAGGACCAGGGTTGGCAGCGGCTGGCAACAGGCCAGGTGTCCCGGGCGCCGATCGCGCCGGCGGGTGCATCGGAGACGGCGGAGTTGGGGCGGATCAAGCAACAGTGCAACGAGTCGTTCGACGGGGCGCGCCTGTACGATTACTGCGAGCGGCTGGGATTGTTCTACGGCCCAGCCTTTCGAGGTGTGGCCTGCGGATGGCGGGCGGCGGGCCAGGCAGTGGTTGAAGTGGAAACGAGCGCCGAGTTGTTGCACGAGGAGGTGCTGCCGCTGAACTTCCATCCCGCCACCCTCGACGCATGTTTCCACGCCATGATTGCCGCAGATCCCAGTTTCGACCACACGCTCGACGGACTGTACCTGCCGTCCAAGATCGACCGGGTGGAGTTGCTTCGACCGGCTGGCGATCGGTTGGTGGTCCAAGCTCGGATGCTGTCGAAGAATCAGCATCGCATGCGGTGCGATCTGATGATCTTCGATGCACAAGGCCAGGTGTGCATGCGGATCTTTGGATTCGAAAGCGTGCGCGTGGCCTCGGGGCACACCGAGGAATCGGTCACCGATCTGGTTTACGCCTATCGGTGGATCGAATCCGAGGCTGCACAGCGGACCGCTCGCGAAGATGGTGATCGCTCGCTCGCGCTTCCCTCAGCAGAACCGCACGACCAACAGGCGGTCGTGCTTCCCCAGCCGGCGGTGCAAGCGGAATCTACCGACACAGTCGATGTCCAGGCATGGATGATATGCATGGATGAGGGAAGTGTCGGCAGAATGCTGGCACGACAGTTGCGTGACGCCGGTTACTCAGTCTTCGAAGTGTACTCCGGAAGCAGTCGGGTGCCGCAGGCCGTGGACGGCCCGCATTGCTTGATCGATATCGAGACGCCGGCCGAGTACGACCGCGCGTTGGAAATGGCTGCCACCGCGCTGGGATCGCAGGTGCAAGGCATTGTGTATTTATGGGGGCTTGATGTTCCTGCCAACGATACGTTGGATGAAGATCAGCTCCATCGCAGTACGCAACTCACGACGTTGGCCCCGCTGTTCCTGGTCCAGGCGTTGGAACGCAGGGAACAGGCAAAGCCGGTCCGATTGGTGATGGTCACCGCCGGGGCTCAGTCCGCCGATGATGTACCCGCGGTCGATGCGGTAGCCGCAACCCCTTTGATCGGCTTTGGACGCGTGGTGATCAGCGAATGCGCCAAACTGTCCAGCAAGCTGGTGGATCTGCCCGCCTCTCCGCAACCCGGCGACATTACCAACCTGATCTGGGAATTGCAGGGTGATGACGACGAAGATGAGATCATGTGGCGTCAGGGCCGACGGTGGGTACGGCGATTCCTGCCACAGCGCGAGATGCCTTTGCCGCACGATGCGCAACAGTCTGTGCGATATCGCTTGTCGCGTGGGGCCACGGCAAACATCGACCAACTGCGTTTCGGCACCGATGCGTGTTGCGAATTGGAACCGGGTCAGGTTGAGATCGAAGTTCAGGCGGCGAGTTTGAATTTCAGTGACGTGATGAAGGCTCTCGACCTCTATCCAGGAATGCCTGATGGACCGCCCGAATTGGGAGCCGAGTGCTCTGGACGGATCGTTCGGATCGGCCGTGGCTGCCCCTTCCAGATTGGCGACGAGGTCGTGGCCATTGCCCGCGGATCGTTCGCTTCGCACGTCGTGGTCGATGCAGCCCTGGTCGCCCCCAAGCCGCCCCATCTGTCGCACGTCGAAGCCGCCGCCTTGCCCGTCGCGTTTCTCACCGCCGAATACGCCCTGCAGCACTGCGCTCGACTCGCATCCGGCGACAAAGTGCTGGTCCATGCGGCGACCGGTGGAGTAGGCTTGGCGGCTATCCAGTTGGCACAGGGCATGTCCGTCGAAGTCCTGGCGACAGCCGGTAGTGAGGCCAAGCGAAGGTACTTGTCCGAACTGGGGATTGCCTGCGTGATGGATTCGCGCACCCTGGCGTTTGCCGACGAAACAATGCGTTATACCGGCGGCCGAGGCGTGGATGCCGTGCTCAATAGTCTGCCGGGAGAGGCGATTGCCAAGGGGCTGTCGGTTTTGAAACCGGGAGGGCGTTTTCTGGAGATCGGCAAGCGCGATATCTACGACGACGCGGCCTTGGGGTTGTACGTACTGCGCAATAACCTGGCTCTGTTTGCCATCGATCTCGATCAACTATTTCGGTTGGAACCGGCGCGGATGGGCAATATGCTCCGAGATCTGATGGATCGATTCGCTCGCCAGGAACTGAGGACGTTGCCGGTGCGCCAATTCGCGGCTGACCGAATCCAGGATGCGTTCCGCTTCATGCAATCGGCCCAGCACATTGGCAAGGTCGTGATCGATTTCACCAACCGACCGCAGGAGATCTTCGCTCAGCGATGCGACCGGTTCGTTGCGCGCAGCGATGGCACCTACTGGATTGCCGGTGGCCAGGGCGGATTTGGGTTGGAGATTGCCCGGTGGTTGGTCGACCGCGGTGCCCGCCACCTGGTGCTTACCGCTCGCCGGTCCACGCCCACGGAAGAAACTCTGGCTGCGGTCGCGGCTTTGCAGCAACAGGGGGCGCAGGTGCTGCTGCAATCGCTGGACATCACGCGCATGGCGGATCTCCGACGCGGGCTGGAAGAGATCGAAAGTCAAATGCCCGCCATAGTGGGCGTCTTCCACACGGCCATGGTGCTGGAGGACAGACTGCTGGTGGATCTCGACCCAAGCACACTGCAGCGCGTGTTGGCGCCCAAGGTTGCGGGGGGATGGAACCTGCATCGCCTCATGGAAGATCGACCCTTGGATTGTTTTGTGCTGTTCTCGTCCCTGTCGAGCGTCTTCGGG